>JABDJR010000679.1 GCA_013003415.1 Candidatus Eiseniibacteriota bacterium
CCATCGGTTAGAACCACATCGGCCCCATAGGTTCGCAGCAAGCGTAGTCGAGCCTCGCTTACATTCTCGGGCAAGTACACCCGCACGGGGAAACCCGCGTGAGCCCCGATCATGGCGTAGGCGAGTCCCGTATTTCCCGAGGACGCATCCACCAAAGTTTTCCCCTCGGTGAGCTGACCGGTATTGAGTCCGTTTAAGATCATACTCTGGGCGGCTCGGTCCTTGACCGAACCTCCTGCATTAGACCACTCGGTCTTAGCATAAATCTGAACTCGATCATGCGGCTCCAAGACCCTGAGCCGGATCAGAGGCGTATTACCAATGGGCAGAGCACGAACCAGAGACTCCACTCTGGTTCGCCAAGCTTTTGAGGAATGCGTTGGCTCCACCCGAATCAAGGCAACTTTGGCCCAAGGTGGTGGCCCCGTGGTGGGTCGGTAGGTGCGTAAATTTGGTGCTCGCATGAATTGGGTTGTCCTTCTTGTCGACGGCTCAAAACTAGAAACGTGTCTTCGCCTGAGTCGCCTCACCAACCCGCACCTTCCTGGGGGTACAAAAAAAGCCCACCCCCGGAAGGGGTGGGCTAAAGATGTTTGGTTCTTTACTGCCTAGATGTCCCCTTCGTTCTCGATTTGGAAACAACAACAACAGACGACACCCTGGGCAAACTGCGCCCGAGCGGTGAGGAAACTGGAATTGCGTTGGGAGAACTGTTTGGACTTCATAGATAAACCTTGAAGAAGAGCTTAAAGTCAAAAAAAGGCAATGTCAACTTTCGTGAACTTTTAGATGGCCAGCTTCGCCTGATTCAAGCTCCCCAATCGTGGCCGCGGTTAACCCACGATCGTCGAGGGCACCCAGAACCTCGGCCTCTTTGTTCGGGGGCACACAGAGAACCAACCCCCCGGAGGTCTGGGCGTCGGCAAGAACCAGGTGCATCACCTCATCGACCCCGGATTCAAACTCCGTCCAACTCTCAATGAACGCCAGGTTCTTCCGAGAGCCGCCGGGTACCACACCATCTTTTGCCAATCGGATGACTTGGTCATTGAGAAGCGGGATGCGATCGCTAAACAAGTGAGCGGTGAGACCAGAGGCGTGGGCCAGTTCATGCACGTGGCCGAGGAGTCCGTAACCGGTAACGTCGGTGGCTCCTCGCAGTTTAAACTCGGCCGCAACTTCGGCCGCCTCGCGATTGAGTGCCTTCATGTGGAGCACCACTTGATCCCGCTCTTGGTGCGCTAGCACGCCCCTCTTAATCGCGGTGGTAAGAATGCCAACCCCGAGCGGTTTGGTAAGAATCAGCTTGTCGCCGGCTTGGCCCCCGCTGTTCGTCATCAGGTCTTTAGGATTGATGACTCCCGTAACCGCAAGACCAAACTTGGGCTCTTTATCATCGACAGTATGCCCTCCCAAAACCGCAACTCCGGCCTCAATCGTTTTGTCGGCTCCCCCACGCAAAATTTTATGAAGCGTATCGAGAGGCAAATCTTTCAAAGGAAAAGCGGCGATGTTCAAAGCCGTGATGGGCTTGGCGCCCATGGCATAGCAATCGCTGAGCGCATTCGCAGCCGCGATCGCACCAAAGTCGTAGGGATCGTCGACCACCGGGGTAAAGAAATCCACGGTCTGCACGATCGCAAGATCGTCAGAGAGCTGATAGACCCCGGCGTCATCGGCGGTTTCGTTGGCGACGATGACGTTGGGCGAAGAAAATATGGGCAGACCATCCAGAACCTGGACGAGATCCTTTTGGGGGATCTTGCAGGCTCAGCCAGCGCCGTGGCTGAACGAGGTCAGTCGTATCGGTTGATTTGTCATGTCACCCAGTCTAGGTGTCGGTTGTACTCGGGTCAAACCTTGTGGGGGAAACTTTACGCAGCTTTTATGCGGGGATCATTTCACTCAAAGTGGGCGAACTAAGGGCGTCGATAGAGCACGGCGTGAAGGAAGGCCCATCCTATATCGATGGCGCCGATCGACAAATAGACCCAGGTGCCTTCGGGTTTGAGCCAGAGGGTGAGAGCCAAGATCATAGCCCCGCCACCTCCTCGGGCCCACAGCACCGGAATTCGATAGCGTAGGGCGTCGCGCGTGGTTGCCGCCCGCCAATACAGCACGGGAAGCACCATCAAGGGAAGGACGCTCAGGTAAAGAAGGAAACGATCCTCCGGCGGTTCAAGGTTTAGCCATAGAAACAGCCCGGGAAACCAGAGGAGAATGGTCAGCCCTACCGCAAGATCGTAAATCGCACCAAAGATCAGGCTGCGACGCAGAGCTAGATGTTGCTCCCTTTGCATGACGTTACCCTAGGAACTGGAGGCCCGTGCACGCACCGCATCTTGGAAGGCTTTGAAGTCTCGATCAATCCGGGTGAGTTCTGCCGGCGGCAGGTTTTGAATCATGGCACGAACATTCGCAATGCGATCTTCGGTGAGCGGGTGACTTGAGAAGAACTGTTCAATGCTACTGGGTTGGCGACCACGAAGATCAATCAGCACTTGAAAGAAATCGATCAGACCTTCCGGGTCAACTCCGGCACCATGCATATAGCCCACGCCCAATCGGTCGGCCTCACTTTCGGCTCCACGACTAAACTTCATGATGGCCCCGCCCGCCAGCACGCTGGCCAAAATTTCCTGGTAGGTCGCGGGATCGTTTCCTAAGACGAGACCGACCACCATGGAAAGGCCGTACTGTTTTGTGAGGTTTTCAACCCCGTGACGAGCTAGTCCATGAGCCACCTCATGTCCCATCACACCCATGACTTCGGAAAAATCTTTCGCCTCCAGAATCAGCTGCGAATGGAAGTAAACGTGACCACCCGGAATGTTGAAGGCGTTGATGGTGGGATCGTCGATCACATGAAACGTCCAGGGGCGATCCGCGATGGGCGTATCTCCCTTCGCTTGGCGCAAAATCGTAGTGCCCAGCTTCGTGATGTAGTTATCAATCACGGGGTCATTCAGGATCGTCATCTGCTGAGCAATGTCACCGGCTAACTGATTGCCCAGAGCCCACTCTTCCTCAATGGAAATCAGACTCACGTCACCCTTGTTAATCCCGGCCCCGCAACCCACCGTCATCATGCCCATGAGGACAAACAGCATCAATCCACGTCGCATTTCCAAATCCCTCTCTTCTCGCTCACTCCCTGCCTCGGCCAAGGAGCGCTCCAAAGTGCGGCCCACCTTTTTTCGTCCATCCCCGGATCTGCCTAAGTGTAACGAATTCAAGGAGATTGGGCCTCTCCTGAGCCTGGCCCACCTTTGGGCTCAAGAAATAGTGCTAGACAACCGATCCCAGAAGGTACATATTGACACCTTAAGGTATCACTTTGAGTATTTAAGTTATCAAATCGCCACTTTAAGGTAGCGACCCTTAGGAGCCCTCGATGAACAAAGCAGCTGAGTGCGCGGAGATTGTAGACCGCGTTTATAAGAACATTGCCTTTCTCGTTCTCTTCATGGCCCTCTCTTGTACCGCCGATGCCCTGCGCCACATTCTTCCGGAGAGCAACCTGCAGATTCTGAGGTATGTGTCGAAAGGCTTTGCCGCTCTCACCGTCCTGACCGCTCTGCGTGGTATTTGGCTTATGCGGGCGAAGTTTCGGCTCGGCAAACGTAACACGGAGGAGCATGAGAGCTTTGTTCTCGATGCCTTCCGGAAGGCCTGTACCGTCTCTTGGGCATTGACCATGGCGTTCTTGGCGCTTGCCGACAATTTCGTGCCCAACATCTCCCCCGAAGATCAGGTTGATTTCGTGGTTCAGGCGTCCCTGGCCTTCATGCTGGGCGTTTTCAGCATTGCCTACTTCATTCGCAGCCGCAGTGGCAACGAGGGATTCGATGAGGACTTCGCCTCATGAGCCAAGAACTAGAAAACCGCATCCGGGTGTTTCGCGCTGAGCACCGGATGAGCCAAGCCGATCTCGCAGAGCGCGTGGGCGTCTCCAGAAAGACCATCAGCACCATCGAAGTGGGTCGGTTTATCCCCTCGACCATCATTGCCCTTCGAATCGCGAGGTACTTCGGGGTCCCCGTAGAGGACATTTTCTCGCTTCGGGAGGACCCCGCGCCCTAAACTATCCCCTTGTCAGACGGGCGGTTACTAGCTATCGTGCCTCCAGTTCGCACCTCTTTGGACGGTTCGACTTCACAGCTTCACGGAGGCTCAATGCTAGATTCGCCTGCAGCAAAAACTGTCCGCGACCGGCTCCTAGCCACCATTCTCCCCTCCCTTCGCCCTTCGGTTTGCTTTGCATTCCTGTTGTTGGCGACGGGAGTTTTTTTATGGGTTGAGCCCGCCTTTGCTCAATCGGGAGATCCACGGTGGTTTATCGCCGAGCGCAAGTATCTTCTTATCATCATGCTCCTTCTTTGTGCAGCCATTCTGTACTACACCATGCGAGCCAATCAGGGGGCGAATTACTTCGTTCGAAAGATCGCGGGTATCGACGCGATTGAAGAAGCGGTTGGCCGGGCCACAGAAATGGGGAAAGCGGTCCTGTAC
>JABDJR010000680.1 GCA_013003415.1 Candidatus Eiseniibacteriota bacterium
CACACGGTGGTTGGTGCATTCCTGGTTATGCGGGCGATTTCACGAATGCTTTTTTTCTTGGACAACTTCACGATTCGTCGCCCATCGATCTTGATTCGTGGGCGGCCGAGCGCGGGCGGAAGCGAGGCCGGCCATCACGCGGTTCGAAAACTGTTCGCGTTCAAGTTTTGTAAGCGCGTGATTCGTCTTCCCGAGACTAGCGCATTTGCAGAATCGAACTGTAGGGAAAGGAGAAGAAGGGGAAACTTCAGCTAACGAGCTGCAGTTCCAGACGATACCAACTACCCAGACGCCCGCTTCTTAGCCGGACCGGCCTTCTTGGCGGCCTTCCGAGGCGAAGCCTTCGCTGGCTTCCGCTCCGCCTTCTTCGTGGCTTTCGGTTTGCTGGGTTTCTTCGTGTCGGAACCGCCCAAGCTGGCTTTCAAGGCTTCCATGAGATCGATCACCTGAGTCTGAGGACTCTCGCCGGGAGCAAAGGTAACTTCCTGGCCGTCAATCTTTTGCTGGATCACCTCAAGCATGCGAGTACGCACTTCGTCTTCGTACTCTTCGGGGCGGAACTGTTTGGAGGTGGTCTGCTCCATGAGTTGCAGAGCCAACTTCAATTCGGCCGGTTTCACCACCGCATCGCCAAGATCAACCTCGCCGAAACTACGAACCTCGTTCGCGTAGCGAAGCTGTTGCATAAGCAAACCGTCTTCGAAGGGGCGCACAAAAACCAGATACTGCTTGCCGCGAGCCGCGTACTTGGCTAAGCCGCCGATATTCTTTTGCTTCATGGCCTGGGACAAGAGTTTGTAAGGCCGTTCGCCTCCCTTGTCCGGACCCAAGAAGTAGGCTTTGTCAAAATAGACGGGATCGACCAAATCCAGCGGCACAAACTCGGCAATATCGATCGCTTTGGTCGCCTCTTCTTCAACCCCTTTGATCTCTTCGTCTTTCACAAGCACGAACTGATCTTTGCCGTATTCGTAGCCCTTCACAATCTCGTCCCGCTCGACCATTTCCTGATCTTTGGGACAATAGTAAGGCCGTTTCAACGGGGAATTGCACTTCGAATGAAGCATGCGGAACTTAATGCTCTCGCCAGCCTCGGTCGAGGTGAACAGCTTTACGGGGATCGCGACGAGGCCGAAGGAAATGGTGGCCGAAGCCAATGCTCTTGGTGGCATGGTTTTATAATATCATTGGGAGCGTGGCTAAGCGAAAAATGACTCCATCAGATAAGCTAAACACTTATCGCACAATGCGTTCCGCGGAAAAGACCCCGGAGCCCTTCGGCAGCAAGAATGCTTCACGCCCCCATTTCTTTGTGGTTCAAAAGCACGCTGCCCGCCAACTTCACTACGATTTTCGTCTGGAATGGGGCGGAACCTTAGTCTCTTGGGCCGTTCCCAAGGGTCCCTCACCCAACCCTGAAGACAAGCGATTCGCCGCCCACGTGGAAGATCACCCCGTAGAGTACGGCGATTTCGAGGGCATTATCCCCGCCGGCAACTATGGGGCCGGCAATGTCATCGTTTGGGATCGAGGGCGTTGGGTTCCCCTCGACGAGCCGGACCAGGGCTTGGCGGAAGGCAAGCTTCACTTCGAACTTCACGGACACAAGCTCCGTGGCATCTGGCTGCTCATTCAAATCAACAAGAAGGCCGGGGGCAAAGAGTGGTTGCTCCGAAAGAAACCGGACAACTGGACCAGCACGGAGGAGAACCCCTTTCCCGAAGAGTCCGTGTTGAGTGGGCTCTTGGTCGAGGAGCTGGATCAGTCTTCCAAGAAAACCGTGGCGCTACGAAAGAAGCTGAAGCGAAAGAAAGTCCCCGAAGGCACCGTCGATCCCTTCAAGGCCAAACTCATGCTCGCGAAAACCGCCGACGGTCCTTTCTCGGATCCGGAATGGCTCTACGAATTGAAGTATGACGGCTACCGGGTCCTTGCTTCTCGCGATGCCGAAGGCGAACCATCCCTGCGCTCACGAAACGGGCACAACATCACGGAAGTGTTCCCCGACATCGCGCTCTCTCTAAAACATCTCCCCTTCAACAACCTGGTCCTCGACGGAGAGCTGGTTGTACTGAACGAAACGTCTCAGCCCGACTTCGGACTCCTCCAAAAGCGAGCCAAACTTCACCGGCGACGGGATATTGAACGCGCCTCGGTCGAACTTCCGGCGTGTCTGTTTGTGTTTGATGTGCTCGCCGCCGAGGGGCACGACTTCCGAACCCTGCCCCTCTTGGAGCGCAAGAAGTGGTTACCTGAAATTCTCCCGCCCATCGGCCCCCTTCGTTATACGGATCACTACGTCGAGCATGGCGAAATCATGTTTGAAAAAGTTACCGAGCTTGGTTTTGAAGGGGTGATGGCAAAACGGGCGGACTCTCCCTATAAGGGCCTCCGCTCACCTCAGTGGCTGAAGATTCCCGCCGACAAAACCGGCGACTTTGTAGTTTGCGGATTTAGCGCGGGTCAAGGATCGCGCGTTGGCGTGGGAGCCCTGCATCTCGGCGCCTACAAAGGCGGAAAGCTGACCTACGTGGGCCGTGTGGGAACGGGCTTCTCGGACCAACAGCTTTCCGAATTCTACGAAGTTCTAAAACCTAAACGCGTGAAGTCACCTCTTTGTGCGGGCGTGACTCCGAAATCCGGAAAGCACACCTGGGTGCAACCGGAATACGTGGTTGAGGTTCGCTACAAGATCCTGACTCGCTCCGGAAACTTACGCATGCCCGTGTACCTACGAACGCGCGACGACAAGACTCCCGAAGATTGCGTGCTCGATGGGGGAGAGATCATTGAAGCGCCGGAAATCGCAGAGGGCGGAGACGAGTCTGAAACGGAAGTCTCGCAGCCCCAGATCATCGAAGAGAAGATCGTTCACTACAGCAACCAAGACAAAGTTTTCTGGCCCAAAGAGGGATACACCAAGGGCGACCTCGTTGAGTATTACCGCAAGATCTATCCCTACCTCGCTCCATACCTAAAAGATCGCCCCCTGGTACTCACCCGCTACCCCGACGGCATTGAGGGCAAGAGCTTCTACCAGAAGAACGTTCCCGATTTTCTTCCCTCGTGGATTCGCACCGAGACCGTGTGGAGTGAAGGCTCCCAGAAGGACATTCGCTATTTGGTTTGCGACGACGAAGAGTCGCTCATGTACATCATCAACATGGGATCGATCCCGCTGCATCTTTGGTCGAGTCGCGTGGACAACCTGGCCCATCCGGATTGGTGCATTCTGGATCTCGACCCTAAGGGTGCACCCTTTAAAGATGTAATCACCCTGGCCAAAGCCATTCGTAAACTCTGTGACGAGATCGGTCTCAGCTGCTATGTCAAAACAACCGGATCCACGGGTTTGCATATTCTTGTACCCCTGGGTGGCATCTGCACCTATGAGCAATCACGCATGCTTGGGCACCTCATTGCTCGAGTCATTGAGTCGCGCCACGGCAAAATCTCCACCACAGCGCGTTCCATCCCCGCTCGGAAGGGTCGTGTATATCTCGACTACTTGCAGAACCGTCACGGCCAACTGCTTGTTTCCCCATACTGTGTGCGTCCTCTGGAAACGGCCCCCGCCTCAGCACCCTTAGAGTGGAAGGAAGTTACAAGCAAGCTGTCTCCGCAAAAGTTCAACATCAAGAACTTGCCCACCCGGTTGAAGCGCAAAAAGAGCGATCCCATGACACCCGTTCTCACAGAAAAGCCCGATCTGGTTGCTGCGTTGGGGAAGCTATCCGAGTTTCTTGGAGATGCGGGCTAACTCCTGCGGCTCGCTTGGCGAGGTGGCTTAGCCTAGTCGAACCCACCAGAAACGGGTAATCTCCCGAAACTCGACGTGTGCCCATTCCGGTCGAGACGACTCTTGAAGCATCGTCTTTGTCAGCAAGGAGCAAACCCGTCATGCGGCATGCGGCCCTCTACCTCATTGTGTTTTCTGGTGGCGCCTCCGTCCTCGCCATTGAAATCCTTGGTACTCGTATCCTCGGTCCCTTCTACGGCGTGAGCCTCTTTTTGTGGTCCGCCCTAATCACCATTACTTTGGCTGCCCTCAGCGTCGGCTATGTCCTTGGCGGTCGCCTTGCCGACAAGGGCCCCAGCTTCCGAGGACTCGCCTGGCCCCTCCTGGGAGCTGGCCTTTGGACGCTCGCACTGCCTTGGCTGAAGTACCCCCTTCTGGGTGCCACGGAATCTTTCGGGTTGCGTGGAGCGGTGCTCGCAACTTCCATGGTCCTGTTTTTCCCTCCGCTAACACTACTCGGCATGATCAGCCCCTATGCTATCCGCCTCAAGGCAGTGAAGCTGACCGAGGTTGGGCGAACCGCGGGAGACATTTACGCTATCTCCACGGTGGCCAGTGTGGTTGCCGCCCTCCTTACCGGCTTTTATCTCATTCCCAACTTCGGTGTCTTTCGTCTCACCTTAGGCATTGGCTTTTTTCTGCTTCTTATCTCCTTTATCGCCTTCGCAAGCGACAAAGCAAAGTTTGCCACCGCAGCGAGTCTGGTACTCGTCTTAGTTTCCGGATGGGGCTTCGCCACCGCTTCACCCGAGCGTGTCCGCACCGATGAAAACCTGCTTGCCATTGAGCAAAGCCCCTACGCGGAGCTTCGTGTGGTGGAATGGGAAGACAACCGCGTGCTCCTCATCGATGGTGGGGGCCACACGGTGGTCGAGCCAGGGACTTGGAAAACCCTTTACCCCTATGCGGTGGTGATGGACTTAAACAAACACTTCTTCGACGGCCCGGGGGACATGCTCCTCCTAGGTCTTGGTGGCGGCTCCGTGGCGAAGAGCTATTACAAGAGCGGTTGGGAAGTAGACGTGGTTGAAATCGATGCCGCGATCACGCGCATCGCAAAAAAATACTTTGGGCTGGAAGACAAAGAAGCCACGGTCTATCACGAGGACGCTAGGCAATACCTTGTCACTCACGAGAAGCAGTACGACCTCATTATCATGGACGCCTTTGGAAGCAGTTCCATTCCCTTTCACATTGTGACCAAAGAAGCGTTTGCCCTCGTGAAGTCCAGACTGAAACCGGGGGGTGTTCTGGCTATCAACTATGAGGCTGTAGGATGGCTCGATGTCATTACCCGAAGCCTGACCGCAACCGTGGGGGTACATTTTAAGAACGTCACCACACTTCCTTTAGCCGAGCCGCCGGATAACCTTGGGAATCTCGTGCTCCTCGCTTCGGACCGCGCTCTAGAGTTTGACGAAGGGGAGCATTTGGTTCGGCCAAGACTTGTGATGGATGATGCCTACGCGCATTGGATGGCGATGACACGGAATCACGCCTGGGACAATCGGTTCACCGCCGAGCGTGGGGACGCTCCGATTCTCACCGATGACCTGAACCCTAGTAGCTTGTGGGCGGAGAGAATCAACTTAGTGGCGAGAAGGGTTCTGCACGACTCGTTTGAATGGTCTCATTTGAGCTGGTAGCTCAACTACCGAGGCGCAACTTCCCCGGTTTCAACCACAATAACGGGATACCCCTCAAGCCTCTCCGGAAGGTCCACCGTAAGCTCATCCTGTGAGCAGCTAATTCCAATCTTTAAGCAGGGCTCGCCTTCAGCGGTGCGGCTCTCATAAACCATGACCACCTGATCATGGGCCATGAGTCGTTCTGAATGCTCGTTGATGACCTCAACAATAGGACGCATGGGTGTTTCCTCCGAGGCAGATGCGCATCCAAAACCAATCAACCCAAAGCTTAACCAAAAGACAAAACGAAACATACTTTCACCACCAAAAAAAGTGGGCGCCCGCCGACAAGTCGACGAACGCCCGCGCAGAGAGAGGTGTGCCTGTCTACTCTCTGACGCTTCTAGTTACCCACCATGCTTGCGTTGTAGTGGGAAAGAACGTCTCCGATGGGGTTCGCGATAGCGATTGCACGCTTGTTGCAAGTAACACTACCGGCGAAGAGCAAGCCAACCGCACGCGGGTCGGTGGTTACGTCTTCGACCATCAAAGAACCGGAGTCGCCGCCGTCCAAGAAATTACAGCGGTTGTTCGTTGTAATGATCTGACCGGTGAAACTCTTCGTGAACGCGGTGCCACCAGCACACTCATTTTCATAAGTGATGTTGACGTTTGCGTTCAAACCATCGACGGTCGCCCGGCCGAGACCGGTGGTGCGACCCATCTTCTTGACATCTTGGCCAACCGAAGCAGCAACCGTGCTACTGGAGATGGTTCCAATGTCGAGAATCGCGCCGGACTCATCAACCATTCCAGGCGTAACCTGGGCAATACCGGCATCAATGTTGGCGCCTGGGAGCGAGCCACCATTGTTGACCAAGGTACCGATGTTGAGAGAGCTGTTGGCGTTGCAGCCGACATCAATCAGCGCAGGCTGAATGACTTCGTCTCCGGCGCTAGCAACTTGACCGTTGCCACCAGGGACGATGTCAGCATAGAGAACGTGATAGTTACTGAGGATGTACTTGGTTCCGCCGGACTGAATCAGGCTTCCCAAAGTTCCACCACAACAGAAACCGTTAGCCAAATCGTAGCGCCAGCCACCGCTGGTTCCCATTTTCACGGGAGCCGTTTGAGGGGCGCGAGGATCGGCACCGTTGTTACCACCATCCATGGGCGGGGGGCCCTTGAAGGCGACAAGACGACCGGTCACATGTTGTTCAACCGTAACTCCCTCGATTTGACCGGGGAGTTTGCCTGGCGGTAGAGCGTCTTCCAGATACACCTTGATCACAACATCGCCATTGGGGCCCATACCCGTCGCGGTTCCCACCACAAGAGGATCGGCACCCATCAGGTCGGGTGTTGCGGCATCTTGAATTCTCATCACCCGCTGTATTTCGGGATGATTCACAGTGAAAGTGGCAGCCTGGGCATCTGGTTTGGTAATCCCGGACTGGTCGTTGAGCGCACCGTTGTCCTGACTACAGGCGTACAAACCTACCGAAACTCCCAAGGCAAGGAGGACCATAGCGGCCAACCTTGCGGAGCGGAAAGGCAGTCTGTTCATATTCATTCATCTCCAACTGGCACATTGGGTTGTGTTGAGGGACTATTCAGGAGACTGAATACCCCCGTGAGAAGGTGGGACCGTGATGATCACCTGATACATCCTTTTTTCTAAGGCCAAATGAGCCCAGAGTGCCGATGATCAAGTTCGCCCCAAAACGCCTCATTTGGAAGGACTGAATCGTTTTATCCTTCCCCTGAAGGCCTTACACTCTTTTCACTTCCGGGTACCAAATCTCTTGAGGCATGTGTGATTGAAGAAAGCGTTTTTAAGAGAGCCATCGCCCAGGATCCCCGTGCCTGGGAGGAACTCCTAGCTGCCTATGGAAGCCTCATTTATGGAACGGCTATCCGCGTAGGCTGCGGCCCGGATGATGCTGCCGATGTCAGTCAGAAGGTTTGGGTTTCTTTGTTCGAAGGCATTGGGAGCATCCGTGAATCTCAGGCACTACCACGTTGGCTTGCCGTCACCACGAAGCGCATTGCGGTTCATCACCTAACCAGCCAACGCCGTCACTATGGCGATGAAATCGTCGATGAACACATGTCCTCAGACCCCTCGGTGGAAGAGCTTCTCGCTGCCGAAGATGAAGCGGCAAGGGTGCGGAAAGCTATCGAGCAGCTTCCTGAGCAGTGCCGCCAGCTTCTTCCTGCTCTATTTGAGAATGAGAAAGTCGAGTATCATCAGGTTTCACAGGCGCTTGGGGTGCCCGTGGGAAGTATTGGGCCAACACGGGCTCGCTGCCTGGCAAAGCTGGCCAAAATTCTGGCGAAGAAAGATGCGTAAATTTCATTCGCTTGAAGTATTTCAAATGAGCCTTTTCGCCACTTCCCTAGTAGCCGGGAAAAACCCTGGAATGTTTTGGAAATGTTACGTCGTCGGGAAATTGCTATGACACATCCGAATCTGGAACAAATCGCACTTTGGGTAGAAGACAAACTTTCTTCCCCAGCCGAAACCCAAGAACACATGAACAGCGGGTGTGTGCCCTGTTCGGAAGAAGCAACCCGACTTACCAACCTCGGGCCTATTGTGCGCGAGGCTCTTTTCTCAAACATGCCCAAAGAAACGCAGGACCACCTCAACGCCGTTGTCCAGACTCGCATTGAAAGTTTGTCTGCTTTTCTTGTCGCTTCTTTGGTGCAAGATAGCTACGCCCTCGAAGGGGTGCGCGGTGCCGCCACAGACACCCGTCATCTTCGCTTCGAATCGGGCGACCTCGCGATCGTTTTACAGGTAGAACCCGGACCAAAAACCGGAAGCTCCAACCTGGTGGGGCAGATCTATGCCCCCGATCAGTACGATCTCGAGGGAGGAAAAGTTCAACTTCTAGGTGAGAAGGGTGAGGCTTTAGAAACGACCAGCGACGACCTGGGCGAGTTCTTCATCGACGCTATCCCTGAAGCTCCCTTTACGGTTGAATTCTCCAAAGACGAACTCAAATTGCGAGCACTTATTCCTTAAGCGTGCCTCGCACGAAGCTCTCTTCCGAGTTTAAAACTCTCCTCAAGCTATTGCCACGCCCCAAAAGGGTCCAAATCCGTAACGCGGAGGAACTTGTTGCTTTGCTCATCGAGCACGGTGAGCAGGAACTTGCACAGAACCCCAAGCAAACCAAGGACCTTTGTTCCGCCTTACGAACATCGACCCTTCTTGGGGCGGAGACGATCTGCCGCGTCTTGCGCTTAGAAGCTCATGCTTTGAAAGGCCTCGACCGCCACGAGGAAGCAGAATCGAAGTACCGGCAGAGCCGAGAGTGTTTTTCCAAGCAAAAACTCCCCCTGGAAGTGGCCCGCACAGACATTGGCCGCATCGATTGCCTCATGTATCTGGACCGCTACGACGAGGCCCAAAAAGTTGGTGCGGGAGCGTTTCAGGTCTTTAAGAAGTCTGGCGAACTCCAACGGGCGGGACGGGTTTTGCTAAACCTCGGCAATCTGGAGTATCGACGAAATCGACCCAAAGAGGCTTTGCAACTCTACCGTGATGCCGAAAGTTTTCTCAAACGAGCCAAAGCTCCTGCCTTTGATCTCGCTTTCGTTTCTCACAATCTTGGAAACATCTATCTCGACCTTCACGATCCTGGGGCGAGTCAATCCAACTTCGAGAACAGTCGCAAGCAAGCTATACGCGCGAAGCATCGCCTGCTAGAACTTCACGCCGACTACTCCCTGGCCGGTCTCCAGGCCGCACGCGGAAATTTTCGGCATGCGCTAATCGGGCTGGAACGGTGTGAAAATGATTTTGCAGCCCTAGGGAACGCGCGGGCGGTCAACAACTGCCTGCTTGATCGGGCCGAGATCTACCGGGGCCTACACATGTTTGGCGCCACAGAAACGGCAGCGTCCAAAGCCCAACGAGGTTTTGGACGCTTGAACCTCAAAATGGATCAAGCGCGAGCGCTACTACTTCTAGGAACCGCTCAAATTCGATTGGGCCAGTCGAAACGGGGCCCGGCAAACCTTCGAAAGGCAGAGCAAATTTTCGGAGAGCTTGGAAACCCGGCCCAGGTCGGCGTGGTGGCTCTTCGAGAAAGCCAGGCTTTGGACAGCTTAGAATGGAGTCGACGCGCTTCGCTGGCAAAAGCCAAACAGGTTTTCCAGGAGACGGGATTCGTTGTCCTTGCACTCGAAGCGGCCCTTGAACAGGGAAACTTATACCTTCAACATGATCGCCTCGATGAACTAGGTCGGTTGAACGAAGATCTCAGGAATCAGTCCGCCCTTCGCTCCTTGCCCAATCTTGCCGCAAGAGCCATGCACCTTCAGGCCATGCACGCCCACTTGAGCCCCGGCAAAACCTCGGCCTCTCGATTGGCCAAGAGGGCTCTTTCAAACCTTGAGAGGGCAAGAGAACAGCTTGGTGAAGCCGAGATGGTCGGTGCTCACCTGTCTCACTTGCGAAACCTCTACCAGGACCTGCAAAGAATTTTCCTTGAGTCTCCCGGGCTCCGTTTGCCGACCCTCTTTGAAGTCATCAATCGATTCGATGAAACTCTCTTGAGCGGTGCCTCTCAGACAAAAGATTCGGCAGAAACGAAAAAGCTTCGCTCTCAGCTGCGGTTGAAGACGTCTCAGGTTCATGCGAGATTCCCGGACCGTCTGAAAACGGTCGATACGGAAGCTGACTTGCGACAACTCAGACGCCTTGAGAGAGCCTTTGCTGAAGCCAAGCGACGGGAAAGCCTCGCCCGCATCAAAAAGAAAAAACCTGAGACGCACCCAACGCTGGGTGCCCTTCAAGAGCGTCTAAAGGATTCCGATCTTTGGATCCAAGCGATCGACCGCGGAGACTCGCTTACGCCACTCTTGGTGACAAAATCAAAGGCGGTGTTGGGGCGTCCGTTGTCCAAGGAAGCCATAGGGCGTCAGCTTCGAGGCTTGAAGTCGCAGGTGGATCAATACCATCTGAACCCTGAGTTCACGGCTCAGAACCTTGATCGAATGCGGATCAGTGCGGAGAGAAAACTAGCAAGCCTGGGAGACCTCATTCTCAAACCCATGGAATCACACCTCGAGGCGTGTACCCGGGTTTGGGTAAAAGCAGGTGCGGGTCTCGAGCTCTTTCCTTGGGGAGCCATGATGCAAGAGAAGATTCCGCTTTGGGAAACACACGCGGTATCGGTAGCGCCCAGCGCAACTTGGTTTTTGGAAACGAGGGCGCCGGCTGGTCAGAGATGGGCAAAGCGACCCATGTTCTGGGGAACTTCGGAACCGGACCTTCCAGCTACAGGCCGAGAAGCAAAACGCCTTTCCCGAAAGCTAAGTGGTAGCCAACTTTTTGCCGGATCCAAGGCAACCGTACAATCTTTTCTAGAGAACGCGGGACAGGCCACCCTGATTCATTTTGCGGGTCACGGTGAATTTCGGAGAGACAACCCACGATTTTCTTCGCTTAAGTTTCAAGATGACGCCTTGCTGGTCATGGACCTGGAGAACGCACCTCTGAAAGCGGACTTGGTCGTTTTGAGTGCCTGCGAAACCGCAGCCTCCAAGGATGAGCTAACCCTGAGTAGCGGTCACCTTCTGGGGTTTCTTTCCCGGGCCGGGCGCGGTCTCATCAGCAGCCAGTGGCGGGTTGGGGACAAAGATTCGGCCAAATTTATGACCATGCTTTATGAGCACCTAGAAGCCGGTGTCTGCCCCGGAATGGCTGTCGCAAACACCGCTATCGCCCTGAGAAAGAGAGGTGACCACCCGGCCTCCTGGGCCTCTTTCACCACCTCGGGTCACGTTTTTTAGGAACGGTGTGGTAAACTTGGGTCCATGAAGTTGCGCTCCTTGTTCCTCACCTCAGTGGCTCTCACCTGCGTCCTTGCGCTTGGGTGTGAAAACACCACGTCAACCGATCCCTCGAACCTCACGGTTTCGCTTCAAGACCACGGTCAGGGATCAGGCGATCCAGGATTGCCCGGCTCCAAAGATTTGAAATTGCCGGACATCGATGACCCTGGAGTGGAGTCTCCCGAAGCCGCGGGCATGACGGTTGCCTTCAACGATGGCTCCCGCAATTCCCAAAGCATGGCGGAGCAAGATCTCGTAAACACCCTGCAACTCGTCTCAGCCCACCAGATCAGCACCGGGAGCGGTCTTAGAATTGCTCTGCTCGACACCGGCGTCGATCCTAATCACTCCCTGCTTCAAGGAAGAATTGTCGCGGGCAGAGACATGATTGATCAGGATGATGAACCGTGGGAATCGGCGGACAATGTCGATAACGACGGTGACGGGCTTATCGACGAGGGCTTTGGACACGGAACCCATCTGGCTGGACTCGTGGCCCTTTTGGCTCCAGACGCCGAAATCCACATTTACCGCGTTCTCGACGACGAGGGTCGTGGCAAAGCCAACCGGGTGGCCCAAGCCATTAGTCGCGCCATGCGTGCGGAAGTCGACATCATCAGTCTGAGTTTGGGAATGGATGTCCCGTTTGCTGCCGTTGAAGCAGCTATTCAACTAGCAGACGAGCGAGGAGTCACCGTCCTTGCATCCATTGGAAACCATGGAACAGATTTAGAGTCGCACTTCCCCGCAAACTACCCTCTTGTTATTGCGGTCGGCAGCCACGACATGCAGCATGCACTTTCCGACTTCTCAAGCTTTGGACCCGGGCTTCACGTAACCGCACCAGGAGAAGACCTTGTCTCTGCCTATCCCGACGAAGGCTACTCCGTCATGTCAGGAACATCGACGTCGACCGCAGTTGTCGCATCTTTGTGCGCCCTCATTCTCGACCTCAACCCTGACTTCACCCCCCAAGACGTCGCCGACCACCTCGCGGCAACCGTGAATCCTGGAACGGGAGTTCCTGGCAGCACCGGCCACGGAAGCATCAACTTCCTTGGGGCCGTTCAGCCGTAAATCCGGACGAACATTTTGGAATGCGGGGGCTGGACCTAGGATTCTGGGCAGAAAAATAGGGCGTCCGTCCTGCAACAAACGAACGCCCGAGCGTATGAGGTGACGTGTGCATTGTCGGGTCTCACACGCGAGGTCCCTGAGTAGACGCGCTACCATTGAGTAAGTGTTCTGGCCCAGCATCTCAGATACAAAAAAGTGTTGATCTTGCGAAAGTCTTCTCGCATTTTGCAACACCTCTACTTCCCCCAAAGCCAAACTCCCACAACAACTTAGACGCATTACCCCTCAGAAACCCACGCTGGGTATCGGATTTTGCAAAAGATTTGGGCCAAATGGCCGAAACCTTAGGAAAGCCGTTGGACCGGAGCCGGTCCCACTGCCGTCCAAAATGGACATGGCAAAGCTCTTGTTCCGCCAACGAGGGAGAACCCAGATGGCACGAATTACAAAAACTAATCCGATTGAAGCTACAAAGACCCCCGAATTGCAGATTTCATCGCCTGCTCTGAGCGTCATGCTTCTGAGCCCCACTTTCGAAATCATTTCTGCAAATCAGGGAACGCTCGATCTTCTGGGCTACCAGGAATTCGAGCTCCTAGGAAAACCCTTTGCATCAATCATCGGCCAGACGCGTCAGGGTGGTTCCAACCACACGCTTGAGGATCTCCTTGGCAAGGACAGCAAGTCCAACAAGGACGTGGTGTATTACGAGAAGTCCAATCGCGCGATTTCGGTTTCGTTTTCAAGCATTGCGCTCAAAGATGCCGAGGGACAAACGCAGATCGTTTGCTTGGCCCAACCCGCAACCGACCAGAGCTTTCCTGGAGTCATGGGCTTCGGGGATCGCGACTTTGAGATCCAGGCCCTCATCGAAGACGCCATCAGCATTTTTCATCCACTGATTCAGAAGAAACAGCTTGATGTTGCGATTGAAGTGTCTCCGAAAGTTCCTTCCGTTCTGGAAGGGAACGCTCAACTCTTACGACAAGTCTTGCTCCACTTGATTGGCAACGCCGTTCGCTTTACGGATAAGGGCGGCATTACCATCACCGCTAATCTGGAAGATGCTTTAGAGCTGCAGAGTACGAGCAGCAACACCCTGCACTTGCGCCTCAGCGTGAAAGACACCGGTCCCGGCATGAGCCCGGATCAGGTTCGTGCTGTAACCAAATGGCTGCACAACGAGAACGACACCTTTGGAGGGGTTGGTCTTGGCTTCAGCGCCTGTCGTCGTCTTACTCAGTTCTTGGGCGGAAAGCTCTGGATTCACAGCCTGATCAACAAGGGAACCGAAGTTTTCCTTACAGCGGCTGTGAAAACCCGTTCCTACAACCAAATCTCCGACGTCCAGATGGTAGACATGATGGACGAGTTGGACAAAAAAGAAGCGATCAAGGAAAAGGCTTCGGCTTCAAAGTCCCTGCGCGTGAGCTTGGTTCAGAACAAAGAGGCTGCCGACCCCAACGCAAAACGTCTTCTCGAATCATGGGGACACCGGGTCCAAACCATTGAGCCAACCGTGACCACTATTGATCGGTGCGATCTCGCCGTAATCGACCTTACGAACAACCGTGCGGCGGCTATGGATCTTGTGGATCAGATTCGACAACAAGACCAGTTTGCTTATCGCTACACCCCCATCATTGGCTTGGTTGCCGAGGGCGAATCTGACAATCCTCAACTGGCGCAGCTGGCAGGTGTGGACATCTGCGTTGCGAAACCGGTAACCGCGTCCGCATTAACCAACGCCTTTGAGAAGGCTTCTCGCCAATCTCCCCATTGGGCCTAAACTAGCAGGCACTAGAGGGCACAAGTAAAGGGCGAAGCTGTCATGGCTTCGCCCTTTTGCATGTCCGCTAACACGGTGTCGACCAGAAAAAAATAGGGGAGGAAGTTAAGACTCCCTCCCCTAAAAGACCCAAGTCTTGACTAGCGCTTGATGCGCTGGAACTTGCGGAAACGTGAATCGATGTCGTAAGTCACCGGCTCATCGACCAAGCGCTTGTTGACAATGCTGTTGCTGTCTTCGATCACCAAGCCCTTGGCTCGGAGCCAAGTCTTGCCCCGCTTGTCACCCCAGCGGGCGTGATAGCCGCGCGTATCCACATGTACGAAAGGTCCGCGATCGTACTTAGGACCGTAGAGGCCCATGCCACCAATGAAGGGGTCGTACCAGCTAGTTTGATAGAGAGTGTCGATCTGCTCGTACATGATGCCGGCGTCTTGGGTGCTCACGCGACCGTCGCCGCTAAGATCATCCATCCACTCGTCGTTGTTGTTATCGAGAAAAATGTCGGCCGCATCGCCAAAAAGATGCCGGCTGTACTTGGTGCGGTTGCCGATTCTACGGTTGTAGTAAGGGGTGCGGTAGGCGCTCATGACGTGAAGCACCGGGGGCTCCCCGTGCGTGCGCTCGAGGTCTTCCGCCACCATCTCAAGCTTCAGCAAGAGGCGCGTACGAAGGAGCATGTACTTGGGGAATTCCGCTTCCTGCTTGCAAAGGAACTGTTTGAGCTGGAAGTTCGGGGACACCCAGGTGTTCATGTTCTCGGGGGTGACTTCAATGAATCCTTTGGGCGGACCCGAGGTGGGATCATTCTCCATGGGCTCGGACTCATAGGTTCCGATCCGGTAGCCATTCAGTTCTTCTGTTCCGTGATAGGGAACCATCACGAAAGCCTTGATACAAATGACCTTCCCACTGGTAAAATCTTCTACAGTAAGGCGGTAGAACCCGGGCTCAGTAGGAA
>JABDJR010000688.1 GCA_013003415.1 Candidatus Eiseniibacteriota bacterium
GGGTGGTGGTCGACGTGCAGGCGGTCAGGAAATTGAAGCGCCCCATTGGTCTTCCTGAACTTAAGGCCACCGAGGCGCTTGAAGATATGAAGCTGGTGCAGCGAGGATCGCGCCTGTCGGTGCAGCCGGTGACCGAGGAAGAGTGGAACGTGGTGCTTCAGCTTGAAAAGAAGAAGGCCCCCGAAGCGTAGCCCGCTAAATCGAGAGCGAAATCTGCTCCGTGGGGAGCGGAGCATCGGCTTCTAAGTTTTCGGGAAACTCCCAGGCCAGCATGGCTTTCTTCCGTTCCAAACCCCAACGATAACCCCCGAGGGCTCCACTTTTTCGCAAGACCCGGTGGCAGGGAATGAGAAACGCAATGGGGTTTCTTCCCACCGCACTAGCCACCGCCCGCACCGCACTGGGCCGACCAATCGCCTTCGCCACATCTTCGTAGCTTGTAATCTGGCCACAAGGAATCCGCAGCAACGCCCGCCACACTTGAGTTTGAAAGTTTGTACCCCGAGCGAAAACGCGCACCTCACCCCCGCCGTCGAACATGTCGGCGAGAACTTTCTTTGCTTCACGCGGTTTCGAAATCAGATCGGCCTCGGGCCAATCTTCGCGAAGGGTGGCTTGGGCTTCTTCGTTTGTGAAATCGCTGAAATGCATGTTCGTGATACCGCGCTCACAGAACGCCACCAAACACGAACCGAAGGGAGTCTCCCCCATCCCGTATCGGACCTGAAGATCTCGACCTTGGTTCTTGAACTCGCCGGGAGTGACCGCATCGAGAGTCACGAAGAGATCGTGAAGGCGACCGGGACTTGAGAGCCCGGTTTCCATGGCCGCCTCAAGCAGCGGCTGATGACGAAGTTGAAGTTTGGCTCGTTGGAGCGCCAACACTTGAAGATACCGTTTGGGACTGAGGCCGGCCCATCGTTGAAACACTCTTTGGAAGTGGCTGGGGCTGAGACCGACGGCCTCCGACACTTCGGTCAGGGTCGGGTGCTCACCCTGGTGATCTTCAATGTAGGCAATGGCCTTCGCCATGCGGTCGTAGTCCGACTGGGACATCGTTTCTTCCTCCGTGGGCTCAACCGTACCCCTATTGAGAAGGTCAAACCACCCGATTCTTGCGATCTTCAGGCGAATCCGGGGGAGAACCTAGGGGGCTGATTCCGAAGTCCAGCAAGGCTTTTCGGCCTTCTTCCACGAAAGCGCAACCTCAAAGGAGTGATCTCGGTATAATTAGGTAGGGAGAAAACTACAATATGTCACGACCCGATGGCGTCACCATGATTTCGGTTTGGTCTTGGATTGGATCCCTCATTGCCCTGCTTGGGATCGGGGGCCTTGCCATTGCCATGATCAACGTTTGGATGGAAGCCCCGACCGATGAGGCCATCATCGCCACCGTGGCCCTTGGCATGGCCGTGCTGGTGGTCATCATCTATGGCATTGCCTCTCTGGTGGTTGGGTTTGGTTTGTGGAAACTCAAACCCTGGTCTCGCGGTGCGGCTCGAGTCATGGCCATCTTGCAGTTGATCGTGGTTCCTTTCGGAACCATCGTCGGCATCATGATGCTCGTGTACTTCGCCAAGAACAAGAATGCAAAAATTGCCTTCGGCGACACCATTGAGCCCGACCCCGTCGACACCATGCCCCAGGCCACCTAGGCCCACTCTCCCCCTCTAGGGTTACTCTCCGATGATCTTGATCAAGAGACGCTTTGGCCGTCGCCCGTCAAACTCGCCGTAAAAGATTTGCTCCCAGGGCCCAAAGTCGAGTTTTCCCTCGGTAATGGCCACCGTCACGCTGCGCCCCATGATCTGACGCTTGTGATGAGCATCGCCGTTGTCCTCCCCGGTGCGATTGTGGTGGTAGCGCTCGGGGCTGGCATCGAAGGGCGCTAGCCACTCCAGCCACCGCTTGTAGTCTTCGTGGAGTCCGGCCTCGTCGTCATTGATAAACACGCTAGCCGTGATATGCATGGCATTCACCAGGCAGAGCCCTTCCTGAATCCCGCTCTCCCGAAGGGAATCTTCTACGTCGGGGGTGATATTGAAGAAGGCCATGCGCTCTGGGGCCGTAATGGTGAGGGTTTTTCGGAATGATTTCATGAGATCCTCCAAGTTGAAATTCGGGCTAATTTCGATAGAATAATGGCCCCCCCTGTTTTACACGGAGATCCTATCTTGCGTCTGTTTTTGATCCTATTCCTATTTGTGGTTCTACTACCCGCGTGCAGTGAAGAAGCGGGAGCCCCGGAAAAACCGGAGTGCGACCTGAGCATTAGCAGCCTGTACTTCGGGCAGATTCTCCGACCGGTGGTCGAGAACGAAACCGAAGTGGTGGCCCGTACCATCAATGTGCTCAGCATCGTTCAGGTTCGCAGCAACGCCGGGAACGAAGACCTCATCGCCCAGGCTCAGCTCATTCCTAACGATACAGGAAGCGACGCCGTGTCCGCTCGCATCGTTGAGACCAACCTCATCGACGGATTTCAAGTGCCCCCGGACGGGGTCGTCACGGTCACGGTCGAGCTAACGCTCCGGGTCGACTCACGCATAGGTCGTCACGAAGGCAAGGTCTTGTTCGGCGATGCATGCGGCGAGGCCACCTATGCCATCGATGTGATCGGGTGGGACGAAGAACCGCCGCTACTGGATAGCTTTTGGGGTGGCGAAGGAACCGCCGACGGTCAGTTCAATCTTCCCTCTTCCATTGCGTTGAACTCCAAGGGCGAAATCTTTGTGGTCGATCGTGGGAACGACCGCGTTCAGAAGTTCGACGCCGACGGCCAACACATGGCCACCTGGAAGGGTTACAACCCCGAGGGCAAGTTTTTTATCCCCACCGGCATTGGCATTGATAGCCAAGACAACGTGTTTGTTACCGACTGTGGTGGAGGCGGCAAACGCGTTCAAATGTTCGACAAGGACGG
>JABDJR010000690.1 GCA_013003415.1 Candidatus Eiseniibacteriota bacterium
GACCCTCAGCAATGGGGCCGTGATCGACCCTGTAGCTGACAGTGGCTATCATCGCGACGGCAGCAAGATGCCACCTAGCATTTATACGCGTCCCCCAAGCGGCGACCGTGCTGACATCGATGCGGTGGGCGTCTTCTCGGGGGGCTGGACCTTAGAGTTCAAACGCGCACTCACCACGGGAAGCTCCGGTCTGGACGTTCAGTTCAACGACTTGGGAGCGATGTACCCCATGGGGGTTGCTGTGTTTGACAATTCTCAAATTGCACATGCGGTGGCCAACTTGCCGGTGATGTTGGCCTTCGAAAGGCAATAACATGCTCAAGCAAACTGCGGATCCTACGATCATGTGGGGGGTCCGGCTTGCGGACCTCCCGAAGCCCATCAAACTTCTTTTCACCACCACACTCCTTACTTTTGGTATGGGCTATCTCTTTGCGATTGGAAATCTTGCCCTATCCATTGGGATGACCCAGGTTGATGTGGTGGAGCATTACTGGGGCGACCCAGAAGTGCGCGCTGCCGTAGATGCCCAACAATCGGAAAGTGAGGCGGATAGTGGCGGCGGCGAAGAAGAAGAAATGAGTTTTGACGACCTCGACGATGATGTCGCTTTGTCAGCTCCGGCTCTTGCTATTCCGTCTTTCGATAGCCTTGTCGCCGAGGGGCATTTCCACATGTTTGGTTTTGCCATGATCTTTTTCATATGTGGCTTCATTGTGTCGTTCGCGGATATGGAGCGACACTGGAAGTCGGTGCTCATCGTAACGCCGTTCGTTGGGTCGTTTTTTGATGTCTGGAGCACGTTACTCACCCGATTCATCGGTCCCAATTTCTCTTGGATGCTGATGGTTTCGGGGACTTTAATGGCCCTTTCTTTCGGTATTATCTTTGTGATTTCCATATGGCAAATGTGGTTCAAGAAAAACAAAGCAGCAAGAGCGGGAGTATGAAATGCGTAGTTTTTACCTTATTTTGATAGTTGGTGCGATTCTCGTCACTGGATTGGGCGCTCCGGCCGAGGTGCAGGCGCAGTTTGAAGAAGTCGTCACGCTGAAAGAAGCGTTGAAGATGTCTCTTCAGGCCGAAGGAGCCAAGAGCCTCAGCAAAAAGGAATACGTCCTCACAGACGAGCAAAAGGCCAACCTTAAGAAGATCTTTGGCTTCGATGCTGAAGAGAAATACCTCATGTACACCGGACTCGATGCAGAGAAGAACCCCATTGGAACTGCCATTATCGTAAACATCGCTGGCAAAGAGGGACCTCTCCAGATGGTGGTTGCGGTTCGGCCGGAAACGGGAGCCGTTTACAACTTAGGCTTTACCATCTTTGGTGAAGAGCGAGGCAAACCAGCCGCCAATCCTTCGTATTTGAAGCAGTACTTGGGAGCCGACCACAAGAAAGCCTTCGTGCTCGGTAAAGATGTCGATGCCGTAACCGGCGCTACATGGACCAGCAACTCGGTTAGCGAAGGCGTAAAAGTTGCGGTGAATGTATACAACCTTCTTGTTCTAAAAGAGCAGACGGAGGAATCGACCGATGACTAGCAAAAGTGCACTTCGATTAGTCGGACCGTTTCTCATAGGCTTCGCGTTACTCGCGGTATCCGGCTGTGGCACAGAGCATGTATTTGAGCGAGGCACACGGAACCCCATGGGTCCCACAAACGATGGCCCGCCCAGCTTTGCGCAGGACGTTCTTCCCGCTCTCTCTAGCTGCATTTCGTGTCACGGGAGCGGCACTGGAAACTGGGTGTACGACGGGGGAGCCGACGCCTACAACCAGGTTCTGGAACAAATCGATAGCGAAAGCCCGGCGGCCAGCGGCGTTTTGGTGAAAGGCTCTGGAGGCGACAGTCACGGGGGTGGCTCCCACTTCTCAGTAGGAAGTGCGGACTACAATGCCATTCTCGCCTGGATCGAAGATGGAGCCGGCGACAATTAGGACAGTCAGTTCATAGGTATGCCCGAGGCCCCTCCTATTTGGGAGGGGCCTTTTTTGTTACTGCCCACGCTTAAGCCGCAATGAATTTGCAATTACCGAAACTGAGCTAAAACTCATCGCCGCTGCGGCAATAATTGGACTCAAGAGAAGCCCTAGGAACGGATACAAAACTCCAGCCGCTAGAGGTACACCCAAAGCGTTGTAGACAAACGCGAAGAACAAGTTTTGCCGAATATTCGCCATGGTCTTCCGGCTAAGCTGCCTTGCTCGGAGGATACCGCCGAGATCTCCCTTAAGTAGAGTCACTCCTGCAGTTTCTATGGCTACATCGGTGCCAGTCCCCATCGCAATTCCAACATCGGATGCGGCCAGAGCTGGGGCATCGTTAATCCCATCACCCGCCATGGCTACGATCGCTCCTTCGGCTTGGAAGGAGCGAACAGCTTCTGCTTTTTGATCTGGTAACACCTCGGCAATCACTAAATCAATCTGAAGTTGCCTGGCCACAGTATCCGCAGTGGTTTGATTGTCGCCGGTAAGCATGACAACCCTAAGACCCTCTTTGTGAAGAGCCTTGATCGCGGGCAACGCCGATGTCTTAATGGGATCTGTCACTCCCAGCAAGCCCGCAAGCTCATTATCAACTGCCACAAACATGACGGTTTGACCCTTCGCCCGCAGAGCATCCGCCACCTGCAGTGCTTCACTGATGTCTAAGTTGAGAGTCTCCATTAGAGCCCGATTGCCTATCGAAACCTGACGCTCGTCCACTAACCCTTGAACACCTTTTCCACTCAACGACTTAAATTCTTCAGCTCGACTTAGGGCTAGGCCCTTTTCTTCTGCTCCCCTAACAATGGCCTCCGCAAGCGGGTGCTCGCTGAAACGTTCTATTGAACTCGCCATGGTGAGCATTGTGCTCTCATCAACACTTCCATAAACACTGATGGAAACGAGCCGAGGTCGCCCTTCGGTGAGTGTCCCCGTCTTATCGACAACCAAAGTATCGACTTTTCGCAAGTGCTCGATAGCCTCGGCATTCTTGAACAACACTCCGGAGGTGGCTGCATTTCCCGTTGCAACCATGATCGACATAGGAGTGGCTAGTCCAAGTGCGCAGGGGCAAGCAATGATGAGAACCGCAATGGCGTTCAAGAGCCCATAGGCCATGGCCGGCTCAGGACCAAACTTTGCCCATACTATGAATGTGGTGATCGCAATCAGGATCACCGCGGGCACAAAGTAGCCGGCTACTACATCTGCTAACCTCTGAATGGGAGCTCGGCTC
>JABDJR010000701.1 GCA_013003415.1 Candidatus Eiseniibacteriota bacterium
ACCTCATGCTTCGTCACAAGATTGGCGACGACGTTTGCTCGAAGCTCTTGGCGTTTTAGGTCAGGAAGACTTCGAGAACTTGTTTGCCTTAGCCCTTCCGCCGGTTGCGTTGGAAACAGGGATGCTACCGGAACACCAAAAACTGTATGACGCACTGGAAGAGGGGCGTTGCCAGGTACGAGATACGATCAACTGGTTTGGCCCAGGGTCGAAGCGGGCCCTGAGTCTGATTGCATCTTGGTTTCCTACCACACCCTGGGCGAAACAGTTGATGGAATCAAACACGCTTGCGCTTGATCTCGAAAGACTCTTGAGCAAGGCGGGGGAGCCTGAGGCCATTCAGGATCTCCTCAACGATGACGCGGTTCGCCACATGGATCCACAAGTCAAAGCAGAGGTTTTCCGAAAGGTACTCGAAGTCCAGTTTCAAAACTGGAGTGAGTCCCCTGAAGACTCCGGTTTCTTAGAGAAGTTTTTGGAGCACCTCGCATGGGCCGGTGAGTCTCCTTTTCGATTTGAATCGCACCACATGGTGAATCTCTATGAGTTGGTTCGTGAGATCCATCTTTCTCGTATGAGCGCCATGGCCCTTCGGGGGAACGAGAAGGCCGAGCACTGGGTCGAGAAGTTCCATTCCTTGGGTGATTATTTAGGCTTACAACGCATGAATTAGGCCTTAGAATTTGAGGGATGAAGCCATCTCTCAATGTCTTTCTCGCTCTTACTCTGTGTGTCGTGGGTTGTGCTAAAGCTCCCGAGTTCGTCAAAGAAGATCTAAAGTCCCCTTCCATGAGTGGTAGCGGCGAACCCGATCTCATCTTCGGCGACGACGGCAAGCTCTATCACACATGGATCGCTCCCCACACCGATCTTGGTAGCGCCCTGACCTACGCCGCGTTCGACAACGGCTCCTGGGGGCAGAGTCACATTATTTCCACGGGTGAAGATTGGTTCGTGAACTGGGCTGATTTTCCTACGATGGCCATTGCGGCGAACGGAGAAATGGTTTCCCATTGGCTCCAGAAAAGTGGCCCCGATACCTACGCCTACGATGTGCGCCTGTCCCACTCGATGGGGGGGCACGAGTGGTCCCCGCCAATCACGCCTCACAATGACGGCACGCAAACCGAACATGGTTTTGTTTCGCTTTTACCACTAGATGAGGGTCGATTCTCCGTCACCTGGCTCGATGGTCGCGAAACCGGGGGAGGGCATGGTCACGACGATGGGCATGGCGGAGGTGGCCCCATGACGCTCAGAACCGCCACCTGGGGCCCAGACGGCATCACCAACGACACCTTGCTCGACCCGATGGTTTGCGATTGCTGCCCCACCGATGCGGTTCGATTGAACGACAAGCTTGTCGTGGTTTACCGCGACCGATCCGAAGATGAGGTTCGCGACATCATGATGGTCACAGGAAGTGGCGATCATTGGTCGGAGCCGCAGAAGATTCACGATGACAATTGGACGATCGCGGGGTGTCCCGTCAATGGTCCCGCCGTCGACGCGCAAGATGGGGTTCTTGCATTTGCCTGGTTCACCCAGGGTCCCGATGGTGAAGAGGCTCAGGTTTATATAACCCACTCGCAAGATGGGGGACGGCAGTTTGGCAAGGCCTTCCGAGTTGACAATGGCCGACCGGTCGGTCGCGTCGACATTGCCTACCTACGCGATGGCAAGGGGCTCGTGAGTTGGCTTGAACTCGTGGAAGATGGAAACCAGGAACTCCGGGTGCGCCTATTTGGAACCGGTGGCCTGATTGGAGATTCGTTTACCGTGGGCGTCATGCGCGAAGGTCGTTCTACGGGCATGCCGCGGATGGCGGTGTACAAGGGCGATGCCTATCTCACCTGGACCGATCCACACCAGGAGCAGACTGTACAGCTTGCCAAGGTGAGCGTTACGTTTTAGAAGTCCGTCCGGAGATCGTTTTGGTCTGCGCTAATCGCGGCGAGCACCTTGCTAGGCTCGTTTCGGAAGCTGATTCGCCCTCGCAATTTTTCGAATTTGCGTGAGCGTGACACCTAAGATGACGAGCAACCCGCCGCCCACCACCTGCAAGCTGGGTACCTGCGAAAAGATGAGCCAGGACAAGAGTGCGGTCATGGGGGCTTGCAAGTTGGTAAACACCGCCACTTCGCTGGCCTCCAGGGTTTTCAGAGCCCAGTACCACAAGGTGAAGGCAATACCGCTGGTGATGGCGGAGAGATAGCTCAACTCCAACCATCCGGTTAAGCCCGGAGCTTGCCAGTCAAAGTTTTTTAGAAGAAACGGTGCCGCGGGCAACACACTGAGTGCTCCAAAAACGAAGGCCCAGGAAAGCACAGGAAAGACCCCGTACTTTTGAATGATGCGTTTTCCGAGCAGGGTAAACGCCGACCAGGCAATCACGGCCCCAAAGATAAAGAGGTCGCCGCGCAAAGGTCCCTCAGCAAGATTGAGTCCTTGTGCCGTGAGCACGAGGATGACGCCCCCAATGGCCAAGACCACCCCAAAAAATTTCAGAGCGTGCAGTCGTTCACCCAACCAAATCATGCTTCCTGCGAGCACCACCACGGGAGTAAACGCGTAGATCAGTGCGCCGTGAAGAGGTTCGGTTTGGCGAATGCCGTAGATGAAGAGGCCCTGGTTCAGCGTAGTGCCCAACACACCAAGAAGAGCCACCCGAAACCACTCACTCTTGGAAAAGGGAGGGAGTTTCCTTGCGTAGAGCGTGTAGGCCGCGCCCATAAGCACCGCGCTTAAAGTAATGCGAAACCAAACCAGAGGAAGGGAGCCGAAGCGCAAGGAAGCATCTTTCGCCACCAAAAAGGTACCCGCCGCGATCAGGGTTTGAACCAAAAGCGCCAGACGGGCAAGTGCGAGCAAAGATCCTCCGTGGAAAAGACCGCAGTCTACGGGTCGCTCCCGGAGAAGCAAAGACCAATGTGGCTTGGGGATGCACCGTGCCGAGGAGCCGCTTGAAGTCAGAAGGCTGAAACTCAATACAGGGGGGAGCGTTTGACGAGAACCTAGGCGCCACCTAGTCTTTTCCGGGTGAACGCTAAACCAACCGCATCCCGTTTTGGGCTCCACGTCATTCTTGTTTTCCTGGTCGCCATTTTGGTCCGGGTGTGGTTTGTCATGGATCACCTTCGACGCCTACCCATCATGAGATCGCCCGACCAGGATTCTGCGATGTACGAAACCTGGGCAAAGACGCTGCTTTCCGGTGTGATGTACACCAGCGATGTCTTTACCATGGCTCCCGGTTTTCCACTCTTTCTCTCGTTTTGGTATCGCCTGGCCGGAACCGACCCTCTTGCCGCGGTGCTGATGCAGTGCACTCTTGGGGTGGTGACCACGATGATGGTCGTGTTCCTGACCCGACGTCTCTTTGGAGACAGGGAAGCGATTGTGGCTGGTCTTCTCTATACGGGCATGCCCGCACTCTATTTCTACGAGACCAAACTTCTGCCCACGACGCTGGCTCTATGGCTTTTGGTTTTCAGTTTGCTTTTGTTGCAAATCGCCTATCAAAACAAGCGCATCTCTCTCTATTTTCTAGCCGGCATCGTGACCGGTCTTTTGGTTGTGGTTCGCGCGAACATGCTGATTTACGGAGGGCTCGTGTTTCTGGGGCTTTTATGGGCAGCCTGGAAAACGCGGAACCAGCCTAAGATCGCGGCGGTTCTTTTTGTCCTAGGAATCGCCATATCCATGGGGCCGGTGATGGCCCACAACCTAGGTCACGGAGAGCTGGTTCCGGTGGCGGCCAATGGGGGCATCAACCTCTACATTGGAAACCATCCCGAAGCACGAGGGGTCTATGTTGAT
>JABDJR010000028.1 GCA_013003415.1 Candidatus Eiseniibacteriota bacterium
AGCGATGGTGGATGAAAACGATCGTCTCCGAAAGGAACTTGCGAAACTTCAGCAAGCCACGATGAAGCAGGCCACCGGTGATCTTATTGACTCAGTTACCGAGATCGAAGGGATCAAGTTTATTGCCGCCGAGGTTCCTGCCGACTCCATGGATGCTCTACGTGCCGCCGCGGACCGTCTCCGGGATCAAATGAAGAGCGGGGTCGGAGTACTGGGTGCGAACCTCGGGAAGAAAGTATCCTTTCTTGCCTTCGTCACCGACGACTTGGTTCAAGAGCGAAGCCTTCGCGCTGACGAGCTGGTCCGCGAAGTGGCAAAGATTGCTGGTGGCGGAGGCGGTGGCAAACCCCAGCTCGCCACTGCGGGTGCCAAAGACGCCTCCAAGCTTGGCGACGCGATTGCCAAGGCCCCTGACATCTTCGCTCAGTGGGTCACAGCAAAAGCTTAAGGCGCGCCCGACCCAGGTTTCTCCATACCCGCAAAGCTACTCCGGACTCCAAACGAAGAACCCTTAGGGGTGTGGTTCGTCCCAAGCGGCCTGGCAAGGAGTCGGGGGGTCGCAAGAGCAGATTTCCACCGGAGAGGGAAAGGCAGAGAGCCTCTCCTTGTGGAAACTGCTCTTACTCCCCCCCTTCCTCAGGCCGCTGAGCGAACAAACACCGCCTAGAGGGTTCTTCGCTTGAGAGGGTGCGAACTAGTTGCGGGTGCGTCGGAAGTGATCGAGCGCGCTTTCCAGCATTTCGCGCGCCTCAAAGTGGAAGGGATCCCAGGCCCAGGCATCGAGCAGCACGGGCTGAATGACTTGGGTGACCCGGTCTGGATCGGAAGTTGCTCCCGGATCCGCTGCCAGCAGTTGACGTCCTCGCTCCGCGGCTTCGAAAGCGTAGTAACGCCCGCTCACGACCGCGAAGGCGAAGAATGTCTCCATCAGTTCTTCGCGGTATACCGGGTTTCCCGGCACGTAGGCAACCAGCCTCGTCATTTCGCGGGTGGCGGCCGCAAGAAGAAGACCTGCTTCAGCCGAGGAGGGAACCGTGCCCGCAATCTGGCGGTAAGCCTGCGCAAGTTCGAGTCGAGCGGATTCCAGATCCGGGTTCATTCTGAGAGCGTCTCGCAAAAATGGGATCGCCTCTTCGTAGTCACCCTTTCGTAGAAGCGGTAGAGACCGCAGTCTCATCCGCTCTGCAATACGACTCTTTGCGCTTTGGGTTTTCATGGGGCGAACCCAAAGCTCGGATGTGTCGTCTTCGACTCTCGAACTACGAAGGTATCCTAGCCAACCTCCTCGGGGTGAAAACTGAGGTAAAGAATAGGATCCGGGATCGCGTTGCAGGGGGAGATGCTCCCCGGTTTCAACGTTCATGGCCCACAGACCTTGTCTTAGGTATGGCTTGCTGGTACCGAAACTCTCAGCCCGTTCGTCAAGAGTATGAACGAGCCAACGGCTTTGATGGTCCCAGCACAAGTCTTTAGCCCGATGAAGCGGTCGATCCAGGATCTGGCCTTCCTCCCAGTTCAGACGCACCACGGAGCGAGGGCTAGCATCGAAAGCAAAGGGGGTGAGGGAGTCAAACCCGAAGGGCTGGGGATGCGGGGGCTCGCCCTGGGCGTAGGCGATCTGTTCGAAATCCCAAGCGACGGAGATGTCCGCGTTGGTCAGGGGGAATCCCCCGTCGAGTAGACGTTGAGAAGTTGCATCCCAAAGCAAGAGTCCGGATCCCTCGGGGCCGGTTCCAATGCCAAGGACTGAGTTTCCATCCGGCGACCATTGTGATGGGGAGGCGAGGCTGACGCCGGCTTCCTTAGGTGTTTTGGGAACAAGGGCATGGCCTCGTGCTTGAGCAAACCCATCGAAGGCTCCCCGGGGCGTTGTGCTCCAGGCAAGCATGTCGCCTCGGGGCGACCAGTGAAGGCTCTGGACAACGTCATCGGCTTTGCCCAGGAGGCGATGATCGGTTCCTGAGAAATCGAATAACCAAACGTTCTTATCTTCAGTTGCGTAGGCAAGCTCTAAACGAAATGGAGCGAAGGCGATTGCAGTAACCGGAGAGTCCATGTTCACCGCATTCTCGGACGCGGCCACTCCAAATCGTTTCAGCCACAAGGAGCCGGAGGCACCCACGGTGGCGAAGTATTCACCGCTCGCACTGATGGAGGGAAAGGGTGCATCGGGGGCGCTCTCGACCATTAGCGTGTCGGCGCCGCCCCCCTCAACCGAGGTGAAAAAGATCCGATCCTTGGCACGGTACACCAGGGTTTCTCCCAAGGGCATCCAACCAAACCAATCCACGGCTTGTCCTTCAACGCTCACGCGCTGCGGCATCTGAGATTCAACAAGAATGTTCTCGGGCTCGCCAGTTTGCGGTGGAGGCACCGGAGCCACCCAATTCACGGCTCCGATGGGCTCGGGCACGCGGCTTAGGTC
>JABDJR010000035.1 GCA_013003415.1 Candidatus Eiseniibacteriota bacterium
TTGAGCGAGACCGCGCTGTCATCTTTATTGATTCATGGCACGATGGCCCGTGGGCAGAACAGAAGGGGTGGAACGCGTATTTCCATTTGGAAGACCTGGAAGCCTATCACTCGGAGTTGCTTGCAGCGGGCGTTCAGATCATGCGTGATCCTGAAGAAACGAACTACGGCATGCTTGAGATGGAAGTGATGGATCCGGACGGAAACGTGATCTGCTTCGGTCAGGAGTTGGCTAGCTAACATCATAGCCGAGCCAATCGAAACTAAGCCAAGCCTGGCCGCCAAGCTAAGTCTAGGGAAGCCCCCAAGCCGCCAAGCCGCCAAGCCAAACCTAGGGAAGGGCGACGATCTTCTTGGTGTATCGCTGCCCCGGGGTTTCGAGCGTGATGAAGTAAACCCCGGCGGCAACCCGTTCTTGGTGCGTATTGGTCCGCTCCCAGAACACCGAGTGGGAGCCCTTGGGCAATGCGCCCGAGTGCAAGGTCTTAACCTGACGTCCGGCAATGTCGAACACCCGAACCGATGCCTTCTCGGTGGGTTGGTCCAAGAAGAAGTTAATAGCGGATTGACTGGCTACCGGGTTAGGAAGCACAGAGACAATTCCCGGTTTCAACCCCTCAGGAAACACCCCCACCGTTGGGTCGGTCACGGTAACAAGAAGCGTGTCTTGGTCGCTAAGGCTTCCATCGTTGGCTGAGAACTCGATCCAATACAAACCGGGTGTGGTGAAGGTGGCTAGGGAAAACTCCTGTTGGGGTGAGAAGATACTGCCCCCGCTAGGTCCGTCGACGATTTGCCATTGCACAGATACCTGACCCGGTGGCGCGGGAAGCGCATCATCGGAAGCGGAACCCAACAGACTGACGTTTTCAAATACCTCAACCTGCTGGTCTCCTCCCGCGTTCGCGATGGGCGGTGCATTCGTGGGTTGGAGGGTTCGGATGTAATCGATTTCGCCTTGGGTGAACGCATGGTCGTAGATATACACGCGATCGATCAACCCGTCAAAGGTGTCTCCGAACTCTCGAAAGATACCCCCACCGCCAATGTTCACGGGGTAAATTGAATTCCCGTGGCCTTGGTTGGGGATGGCAACGTAGCTTGAGTTTAGGCCGTCGAAGTAGATTCGAGTTCCTGTAGAGTCGCCGGTAACCGCCACATGGTGCCAAGTGTCCAGAGGGAAGGGATAGTTGGAGGTGTGATTCGGGACACCATCGGTCCACACCATGACGATGGTGGAATCCAGAAAACCAAACTCGATCACATCGTTCTGCCCGCAGATCCCTCTCAGAAGCCCGGTAGAGCGTGGTTTGATCCATGCGGCGATGGTGAATTCGTCTAGGTCATTGAGAAAGCTCACGCCCGTTTCAAGGGAATCGCTTACCCCATTGAAGTCGAGGCCACTCCCAAGAATTCCAGGAACCCAATCCGGGCCGCCCAGAGTGGCGTGGTATCCGTTCCCGGAACTGTCACCGGCTACGGTACCCATGTTCTCATCAAACTCCCAGATGGCTAGGGCACCGGGAGGTTTGACCTCAATCACCGCCGTATGAGAATTGCTCTTGTAGGCGGGGTCGATGACCGTCAGCTCAACTGTGTAGAAACCAGCCTGACTGTAAGCATGAGAAGTGATTTCGTTGGCATCGGTAAATCCATCCCCAAAGTCCCAATTAAAAAGAAGCAGGTCGTTGTCCGGGTCTTGGGAGAACGAGCCGTCGAAGTTTACGAGATGAGGGGCTATCCCCTGATATGGAGACGCCGAAAACGCGGCGATCGGTGCTTGGTTAGGCCCTTGGGTGGAAGGGGTCACGGTGACGACATCGACGTCGGTGGCTCCTCGTGAGTCGGTGGCGGTGACGGAAATGCGGTAGGAGAATCGGTCGCCGGTTGCCCCGTGATCAACGGCCACAAAGCTCACGGTATCGGTGGTGGCGGTGAACCACGAGGGGTGAGGGTGGTCGTTGTGAATCAGGGTTACATCCCAAAACAAATCGATGGCTGTACCGTCTTCGGGATCGGTGGCCTGCACTTGCAAGAACAGAGTTTCGTTCGGCGTGAACACATAGCCGTCGGTCGGGCTCAAAATCTTTGCGACCGGAGAAAGGTTAATCGCGTCAATAAGAACCGAGGCGGAATCGACGGCGCTAGAGTCGTCGGTTACATACAGCCAAGCAACGTAGGTCCCGGGATCGGCATAGGTGTGGGACGGGTTCGGATCTGTGGAATTTGCGGTGCTATCTCCGAAATCCCATAGGAAGGTAACGCTGTCCCCGTTGGGGTCATAAGTACCGTCGCTGGTGAATTGAACAAACAGAGGGGCGGATCCGTTCTGTGGGGTTGCGTTCGCCTTTGCTACGGGCGGCACGTTCCCGGGCACATAGACCATGCGTCGGACCTGTCCGATGGTCAGTCCCACATAGGTTAAGTGCCCGGTGATGGGATCGACACGAAAGTCGACCGGGAAGTCGAGGTTCTCGGCAAAGTCATAGATCTGAACAAGCTGATCGGCGCTGTCGACGTCAGCCATCTTCATCCACTTTTGACCGTAGTCGCTAAAGAAGAGTCTGCCCTGGTATGCGGCGGGGAATTGAGACCCGTCGTAGAAGGTGAGTCCCGAAGCTGCATTGCCAATGAACCCCAAGTTTCCGGGGTTGGCGTGATCCCACCACAACGCTGGGAAGGTCACCTGAGCTGGAGCAAGGGCCGCACAGTAGGGTTGGGTTTCTGGGGCTGTCATATACCCCGGTTCAACTTGCACGCCCTCGTAGCAGGGCCATCCGAAGTTTTCTCCCCCGACTGCGACGTTCAATTCTTCAAACCGATTCCAACCGACGTCGCCGATATAAACTTTGCCCGGTCCGGTCGCGGTGGGCCGAACTCCAATCCTAAACGGGTTCCTAAGACCCATTGCGAAGATCTTGGATGCGAAAGATGTCGAGTCGCCGTCGAAGAAGGGATTATCGCCAAAGCCTTTTCCGGTGGCCGCATCGATGCGAAGAATCTTGCCGGCGAGACTCTCGAGCGACTGACTACGCAAAGCGCCGAGGTCTTGGGCAGAACCATAGGTGGCCGCGCAGTCGGGGTCGGTGGGTCCTATATCTTGCCCGCCATCGGCATATTCATAGTGGGCCCCATCTCCTGCACTAATAAACAGGGAGCCGTCCTGCCCGAAACGAAGCGCGCCGACCGAATGAGATTCGTAGCAGTTCGCAATCGCGTCAGCGGCCGTGTTTCCTAAAATGATAAAGCGGGAGCTGGTATCGGCAGTGTCGGCGGCTACGGTGTATCGCGTGAGACGACCAAGGGTCACTTGATCGGCGGGTTCATCCGGTTGGCCAAAAATGGGATCGACGTTGTAGAGAAGGTAGATATAGCCGTTGGTGGCAAAAGCCGGGTCGACAGCAAGGCCCAAGAGCCCTTTGTCTCCAGCATCGTGAACCTCGTCTTGAAGGTCAATGACCGGCGTTGGCAGTTTTACTCCATTGTCCCCAAGCCAAACGAGGCCACGTTTTTCTGCTACAAGCACGCGTCCGTCGGGAAGATAGGCGTGGGCCACGGGGACGAAGAATCCTCCCACGACCGGCTCATCAATGAAGCCACTAGGAACGGTGGGAGCCGCTTGCGAAGGGGATAGCCCTATTTGGAGGGCACAAAGGGCCACTAGGGCAAGGAGGAAAACACGGCTGGGGAGAGCTCGCAAAGGAGCAGGAAGTTGTTTCATGATGTGTGGGCGCCAGGTCGAATGTATCAGGATGCGTCCCGAGTCACAACCTCAGGGGACTTAAACGAGGCGGAATTACCGGGTATACTATTCGGCCACTTGACCTGGATTAACCGCACCGCGGAGGACGTCTTGACCCATTCTGACCTAATTTCCCAAGCGCAACACTGGCTCAAAGAAGACCCAGATCCAACCACACAAGCCGAGTTGCAAAGCTTGCTCGATGAGAATGCTACCGAGGAATTGGCCGAACGATTCGGAACCCGGCTTGAGTTCGGAACCGCGGGTCTCCGAGGGGTGATTGGTGCCGGGCCGAATCGAATGAATCGGGCCCTAGTTCGCCAAGTCAGTCGGGGATTAGCCGACTATCTTCTGGAAACTCTGCCCGATACCAAGACTAGGGGCGTTGTGGTCGGTTACGACGGAAGAAGATTGTCGCCCGAGTTTGCCGAGGACACCGCGGCGGTGTTGAATGCAGCCGGAATTCCCGTGCATGTATTCTCCCGAGAGGTATCCACACCTCTGGTCGCCTACGGTGTGACCGAGCTTGAGGCAGCGGCCGGAGTTATGGTGACGGCGAGTCATAACCCGCCGGAGTACAACGGGTACAAAGTCTACTGGGACAATGGTGCTCAAATCATCCCTCCCCACGACAAGGGAATAAGTCGCGCCATCGATGCCGTGGAGTCCATTTCCTCGGTACCACTCATGGAAAGCGAAAAAGCTCGCGAGGGTGGTTTGCTTCAGACCATTGCCGAAAGCCTAGAACAGAAATACGTAGACCAAGTAATTAGCTTGCAAAGGCACCCCGAGACGAGTCGAGATCTTACGTTTGTTTACACTCCTCTACATGGGGTCGGCAAAGAGTGGGTGGCGAAAGTCTTTGAACAAGCGGGATTTAAGGGCCTACACGTTGTATCCGAGCAGGCTGAGCCTGACGGAGAGTTCCCTACGGTTCGCTTCCCAAACCCGGAAGAGCCCGGGGCTCTAGATCTCGCTTTAGACCTTGCCGCCAAAGTCGATGCCGATGCCATCTTGGCGAACGATCCTGACGCGGATCGGCTCGCGGTGGCTCTAAAACAACCTGAGGGCTCTTACCGAGTCCTCACCGGAAATGAAATCGGAACCCTTCTAGGTCACTATCTTCTTCAGCATAGTCAAACCAGCAACCCTCTTGTAAGCACGACGATTGTTTCCTCACGATTGCTCCAAGCGATGGCGAAGGCGAAGGGTGCCGCCTACGAAGAGACCCTGACCGGGTTTAAGTGGATTGCAAACCGAGCTATTGAGCGCAAGTCCGAGGGACTTGATTTCATTTTTGGCTTTGAGGAGGCGCTTGGTTACACCGTATCCGAGCTGGTTCGTGACAAAGATGGCGTGGGTGCGGCTCTGGTTTTTGCAGATCTCATGGCGTTTTGTAAGCACAGCCAGAAAACGGCTCTTGAGTACCTGGCCGAAATCTACGCTGAGTTTGGCGTGTACCTTAGCGCACAAAAAAGTCTCACTCTTCCCGGTTCCAGTGGGCTGGCAAAGATTCAGAACATGATGGCTCAGCTGCGAGAAAATCCGCCGGTGACGGTTGGCGAGGCCAAGGTAGTTTCGATTGCAGATCTCCAATCTGGCGAAGAGAAAAACATCGGATCGGGCGAGATTTCCAAACTCTCCTTTCCTCCTAGTAATGTTCTGCGGTTTCGCCTCGATGAAGGCTCTCAGATTCTGGCTCGACCCAGCGGCACCGAGCCAAAAATCAAGTTCTACGTTGAGGTTCGGGAAGATGTTGAGGGTAATCTCGATAAAGCCCGGGGGCGGGCTAAATCACGAATGGACAGTCTGTTAGAGAGTTTTTCCAAGTTTGCAGAATCTTTGGCCGATTAGCATTAGCGCCATTCCACCCAAATAGAGTCGCAGGACGCAAGCTAGGGTGGCTCTCCAAAAAAATAGTGCGTTTCCCCGTCGATAACTCCAATGACGAAGATCGAACGAGACCAAACGTCTTCGTTGGAGGAGATTATGAAAACACGTCTTATTTGCCTTATGGCAATCTGCGCCTTTGCGTTTGGCTGCAGTGACGATTCCACAAGTCCGAACTCCGGAACCCCTGGAATTGTGCTCAGTTCAAACGACCTTGTCTTTAACGACCAAGTGCAAGAACAAAAGATCACGATCAAAGCCGACGGACCGGGAACGGTTACATGGCAGATCAACGGCATGCCGGAGTGGCTTGAAGTTTCGCCAAAAAAAGTCACCCTGCGTGACCAATCCCCGGTGGACGTTACCTTTAAAGTGGACGGCATCGATCTGATCGCTGATGTCTACAATGCCCCACTCAAAATCCAGTACACGAAGGACAATGAGACGGGTATTGACGTCACCTTCGTGGTCGGGGCTACGCCTCTCATGGTGGTGGACACTCAAGAGATTGACCTAAACGAGTTTCAGGACAAAGCTACGTTTAGCATCAGCAACGGTGGTAACACGGCGTTTGCTTGGGAAATCCAAACTGGATCGGATTACCTGGAGTTTAACCCGCCTTCCGGTTACCTAGATTTCCGGACCGGTCAGCAAGTTGAAGTCACCGTGCATCACGACGAGATTGATGCCGAGGGTGGATTAGCGGAGTATCTTTCGAATATCCGCATCATCAGTGACTTCGATCAGGAAGAGAACATTGAGCTCTCGGCCCACCACTACGAGGAAGTCTTCCGTCAGTTTGATCACAACATCGTGGATGCGGAGTTCTGTAGCTTTAGAAATCGCTTGATTGCGGTTTCCAGCGATCCGGCTCAGATTCACATTATCAATCTCGACACCGGTTCCTCTCACGATGTGAGCTTGCCCGCCGAGCCAACCAGTGTCTCGGTAGCTCCGGATCGTTTCATGGCCGCGGTAGGTCACAACGGGTCTGTGACCGTGGTTGATCTCGAAACCCGTAGTTTCCAGCAGACCTATGAAACGGAGAAGGATGCCTTCGATGTAGTCATGGGCCCTGAGTGGTGGGTGTACGTGTTCCCGAATAGCGCGGCCGAAACCGATCGGATTCACTGCGTCAACGTGGCGACTGGAGAGCAGGCGGATCACGGCGGAAGCGAAATCGTGCCTGGGACCTACGGCTATCTACATCCTTCAGGGAAGTACCTCTATGGTTCGCGAACCGGAACCGAGGAAACCTTTATCGAGAAGTATGATATTCGCCTTGGTATTGCCAACTATCTCTATGATGGTGCAGAAGAAACCGGCGAAACCGACAACGGTCGGATTTGGATCGAGAACGGTGGTGGAGACTACATCTACTCGCAGAGTGCCGATGTCTATTACACCTCCGAAGACACTCAGGATGACATGAGTTTTGCAGCCACCTTCCGCGGCCTAGACGATGTGGTTTGGGTGGCGAGCAGTGTGCCCAGCAACCGGGTCGCCCTCATCCTAGATAAGGGTGATGTGAACGATGAAGTCCGGTTCTACGATCGGGAGTTCATTATTCCGGTGGGCGAGGGATACATTCCTGAGTTCGCAACCGATCAGGGCGAGGCGGGAACGTACTATCAAGGGTCGGCCCAGTACGTCTTCTTCACGGAAGATGGTCAAACCA
>JABDJR010000069.1 GCA_013003415.1 Candidatus Eiseniibacteriota bacterium
GTTTACTCCTGCGCCGATGTTCGCCGCGGCGAGGTCGCTCTATCCACCATCGAAGTCAAAGACGCCCATCTCAATGTGCTCACCGAGCCTGCTTTGCAAACCACGGCCAGTCCCAGTTTTGAACCCCGCGCCGGATCAGCCGTTTTGGGAGTTCCCAGGGAGATGCTCTGGGAAGATCGAAACGACCTGACCTGGTGGACTCCCACGGGTCCCGAGCGGGCCGTGGCCGCCGCCTACTATGCTGCTAACCTTAAGAACAACATAGAGTTGCCCTATCCTGAGCCGTTCTACTCTCGCCCTGCGGATGCCAAGCCGCCGAGAGTGTGATTTCGGCCTCATTTGCGGTAGGGTTAACCGATGGGGTTAACCAAGGAAAGGGCTGTTGGGGTGGACCAAGCTGAGACCATCACGATCCGAGAGATGGTTTCCGAAGATCTTCCGCAAGTCACGGCGCTGGAGCGCCAGATTTTTCCCGATCCTTGGAGTGCGGACGCTTTTCGATCTGAGCTGAGTGGAAAGAGTTACAGCTTTCCCTTTGTGGCGGTCGACGAAGCCGGCACCATCGTTGCCTATATGGTGAGTTGGATCGTTGTGGATGAAGCCCATTTAGGCAATATTGCCGTGATTCCCTCCCATCGAAGGAGGGGAATTGCTAGATTGCTGATGGATCGGTTGGTCTCGGAAGCGAACGCGCACAATGCCCGGTTAGTCACTCTTGAGGTCAGGGTGTCTAACCGAAATGCGATTCGTCTGTATGAGCAGTACGGCTTTTACCCCTTCATGATTCGCAAACGGTATTACGAAAACGGAGAGAATGCCTTGGTGATGGTCAAACCGCTCAATGAATCTGGAAAGATCAAACCGCTTTCTCATTGGGAATCGGAGAATTCCTAAAAAATGTCCTGGTTTCGACGTCAGAACAATCGTCCCAAGAAGCCAACCGAGTCCCGGGATCTTCCGGACGGCGTTTGGACAAAATGCGAGAACTGCAGCGAGATCCTGTATTTCAAGGAGCTCGAGCGCAATCTTCATGTCTGCCCCAAGTGTGGGAATCACTTTCGTATTCGCTCCCACAAGTATGTTGAGATCCTGACCGACCCCGGCACTTTTCAAGAAACCAATGCCAATGTGGTCTCAAAAGACCCCCTAAAGTTCAAAGACTCCAAGAAGTACACCGACCGCGTGAAAGATGCTGTCAAGAAGACGGGGATGAACGAGGCCATTGTCACCGGAACCGCCAGGCTCGACGAGCTTCCCGTGGTTTTGGGAGTCATGGACTTCGCGTTTATCGGTGGCAGCATGGCGAGTGCGGTGGGCGAAAAGATCGCGCGTAGTCTGAAGCTCTGTCTTGAGCGAAAAGAACCCATGATCTTAGTTTCGGCGTCTGGCGGGGCTCGCATGATGGAGGGAATCCTCTCCCTCATGCAGATGGCAAAAACGAGTGTGTTGCTCGCCCGTCTTCGAAATGAACGTATTCCTTACATTTCTATTCTTACCCACCCAACCACCGGCGGCGTCACCGCGAGCTTTGCCAGCTTGGGAGACGTTATCCTGGCCGAGCCAGGTGCTCTTATTGGATTTGCTGGGCCCCGGGTGATTAAAGAAACCGTGGCTCAGGAATTGCCCGAGGGTTTCCAGCGATCCGAGTTCTTAATGAAGCACGGCTTTCTCGATCGCATTACGCCACGCTCCGAACTCAAGCAAACGGTAGGAAACATTCTCCGTGTGTTTCACGATGGCGTTAACGCTTCCTCCCACGCCGGTATTGCCTTCCGACCGCGAACGAGCGTCCCCCTAAGCGAGCACGACCCTGTCCCTCTAAGCGATCATGATTCCTTTGGCGCTTCGGAGGGTGGCAACGGTTCCATGCCTATTCTTGAGCTTCCCGATCCAGACGGATCGACCACAACTTAAATCTATTTCTGGAGGAACACGTTGGCTTCGGTTCGATTCCATAAGGTAAGCAAAGTTTATCCAGGCAATGTGACGGCGGTGAGAGAAGCCAGCCTTGAAG
>JABDJR010000006.1 GCA_013003415.1 Candidatus Eiseniibacteriota bacterium
CAATACAGCTATGACTCACGCAACACCGGCTTTGAGCGCTGGCTTGGCGCCACTCGTGGCGAAACACGACTTGGGGACAAGCTCACCGTGGGAGCCACCTATGCGGGAGAGTTCGATGAGCGTGGAACCTGGAAAGGGACGGACGAGGCTCCGTCGCCTTTGCGCCATCATGCCTACGGGCTCGATGCAAGTTTGCAGCTTGCGGAACAGACCGAGATTCATGCGTCTTACGCTCTCAGTGATACCGGTTCCTGGGGGCAGGGCGATAACAACTCGGCCTTGCAGGTAGGACTATCCTCACGGTCAGTAGAGCGGCTTCGTTTGGACGGAGACTATCAACGCCTGGAGCGGAAGTTCGATCCCATTACCAACCGCTTCTTGGTGGGTCAGCGAGACAAAGAGCGTTGGAACGCCAAAGCCGAGATTGATGTTTCCAGTGAGGTGGTCGCGCGCGCTGAAAACCGAGCCTCACGCGATATCAGTGAGGGGTCGGATGGCGAGCGTCTCACGGACATGAGCCAAGTTCTGGGCGCCACCTGGAACAAGGAAACCTACCCAACCCTCGATGCCGAGTTTGAAGTTCGAGACATTTACGATGGACCCGACCGAAGTGTTCAGAATGATCGTCGGTCCACGGGTCGTTTAACCGCAAGCCATGGTTGGGGGAGGCTAGACTGGCGCGCTCGCTACGAGAACGAGCGCTACGACGAAAAGGTTCGCGTGAATGGCGAACATGAAACGATTCACCGCCTAAAGGCCGAGCCCAAGTTGTACTTGGGACAGGGGCTCACGATTGGTGGTGAGGGAAAAGTCGAAACCCACTTTGACCGGGAAACTGATCGCTACGATGAGCGTCGCTCTTTTTTAAAGGGCCGGGCCGAATACCAGGTTAGCAAAACGTTCTCCGCCCTAGGGGCCTGGGAGCGCCGCGATACTCACGACACCGATCGCCAAGGATTCTCTCTGGGTGGTGGCGTGCATCGCGACTCCGACCTTGGCTACTCCCTGGGGGCCAACTGGAAACCGACCCACAATTTTGAGACGCGCTCACGAGTAGAGCGTCAGCGCGGGCGCGATGAACTTTTAAATGAAGACAATCGCCGCACGCAGTCTTACCGCCAGCAGGCCTTTTGGTACATCAGCCGCGACTTTGAAGTTTCCGGAGAGTTCATTCACACGGACCTTGAGGACCTTCGAAAGATCGGCGTTTCCGGTGACGGGGATCGCCGCATCGACAATGAGTTCCTGGCCGATGTCAGCTACAACCACAAAGAAGATCTTTCGCTAACTGCCGGAGCGCACTTCCACAAGCGGGATTTGTATACCTCGATCGTCAGCGAGACCTGGGTACGCCGCGTCTTCTTGGGCGGGAACATCCACCTTACTAGGCGCCTTGAGCTTACGGGGGAGGGGTACTACGCCTGGCTAGAAGGTGAGCCTCTGGCTTACGAAGAAGAGGGTCGGGAAATCGAAAACGCCCGACTTCGGTTCCTTCTGGAACTTGCTTATGACTTTAAGTCCCACACCCGATTCGCCTTTGGCGTCGAGGGAGTCGACTACGAAGAAGACTCCGCACCAGAGAACGCCAATGACTTCAGTGCCACGCGAGCTTACTTAAAGCTCATCGGCCGGTTCTAAGGGGGACCAGCACATGAAAAACTTATTGACCAAAAATTACCGCACGATGCAGTTGCTGATTCTTGGAGCCGTTTTGTTGGGACTCGGGATCTTTCCCGCGGTGGCCCAAGCTCAGCCTTCCGTTACGAATGCACCTGGGTCAGTGGACCGTAGTACGGTTGGAAACTTCACTTTGAATGTTTCTTTGGGTGCAGCGCCGGCCGACTCGGTCTGTCAGATTGTCCTGACACCAAATGCAGCTCTTACGAGTCTGGGAGCAGTGGCTCCTGTGGGATGGTCGGTTGTAGTTGGGGCAACCACGATTACATGGACTTCCGTTTCGACACCGGACTGTCTCTTTCCTCTGGAATCAGAGAACTTTACGTGGAATGCCACAGCACCGGCAAACGGTGGTGACTATAGTGTGGCTTGGGATCTCAATGGGGGTTCCAGCTCGGGCAACTTCAATGTTCATGTAAACCAACCCAACTTCACAACTTCTACAAAGACCGTG
>JABDJR010000089.1 GCA_013003415.1 Candidatus Eiseniibacteriota bacterium
TAGCCCTGGGAAGCTTTATTCGCGGCCAAGTTGACGGTGGGGTAGTCCATGACCGAACCGTAGAGGCCGTTCGCTTTTACGTAGGCCTTGTCATGAAGCTTCGCCATAGGAACACTCTTAGAAGAGCGGAAGTTGTGACGCAGGCCAAGGGTGTGACCCACTTCGTGAGCAGTCACCCAAACAATGGCTTCACCCACAAACTCCATGGGAACCGGTTCGCCGGCGGCAATATCACCGCGAGCAACCAAAGCGGAGTGCAACATGCTGCCAGCTTCCATCAGGTCGTGGCCCATGGAGCAACGAATACCCGAAGGGTCTCCGGACATCAGCGCGTTCGCGATGTCTTCTTCAGCCTTAGCCGAAGCTTCCCAAGGAAAGACATCTTCTTCACCCGCCACATAGCGGCGGTAGGTGTTCCGGAATCCGGCCATCATGTTGGCTTCCATCAAGATGTCTGCGTCAAGAATCTCTCCCGTTCGCGGATCGACTCTTGAGGGCCCGATGGCGCCGAAAGATTGGTTGTGAGACGTAATCCAACGGATGGTGCTGTAGCGAGAGTCTTCCGCCGACCAGTCTTCATCGTTGGGTTGTTCTTTGGCAACGATGGCCTTCTTAAAGCCGGCTTTTTCGAAAGCCTTTTGCCACACTTCGATTCCCTCTTTGACGTACTTGCGGTACTCCTTGGGAATCGTGTTTTCCATGTAGAACGTGATCGGCTTCACCGGTTCGGACATGGCCGCGCTCTTGTTTTTCTTCTCCAAGCGCCAGCGGTTGATGTTCCGAACAAAGAGGCTGGCTTCATCGTCTCTAGAGAAATTCTTGTGCACCGTCATGAAGTAGCCCAAACGATCGTCCGCGTAGCGGGGCATCATGGGGTCTTCCGGGAGCTTGCTAAAGGAGTAGCGAACACTCAGGGGCACGTAACGGCTGTCGGCAAGGGTGGGGATGTACTTCTTGCCGTTGGATTTGAAGACATAAGCCACATCAAACTCAGCATTCTCGGGGAACACTTTCAGCATGTTCATGCTGGTGCGGGCTTTGTCTAAGCTGTAGCCGCCTTTGAAGCTTTCGCTCAGAGCCAAGGAGAGGTTGGAGAGGTCGGACCGGATGACTTCACCGAAGTCGACCACCAAACTAACTACAGGCTCTTTAGGCTTCTCATCTTCTTCCTCGTCTTCGTCGTCATCCCCTTCTTCGTCTTCGTTTTCGTCTTCATCATCGTTTTTTTCGTTGTCTTCATCCTCATCTTCTCCGTCACCTTCTTCATCATCTTCTTTCTTATCTTTTTTCTTATCTTTTTTCGGTGGTTCGGGGGCGACGCCCATTTCATCGCCTTTGCGACGCTCGCTCTTGATCTTCATGCTGGCAAGAACCGAGTTGGCGTGAGAAAGCTCGACCGCATTGGCCATGGGCGAGCCTGCTTCGGCCATGAACTTCGTGTTCAACTCGACCAAGAAGACGCGATCGCCATGGCGCTCGAATTGCATCATTTGAGCAGGACCAAAGCTCAGATAGAGGCCACCCAAGAAAAAGTTCGTTCCAATACCCTTGGACAAACTTGAAATCATGAGGAAGGGCTCTTCAAGACGATCAAGGGGAATCTCTAACAGGATGTCTTCACGTTTGGTGTAGACATCGAAGAACCCGTCTTGATGCTCGGCATCTTTGGTGAGCTCACCAAAGTGAGTAAAGGGATCGCCACCGCCTGGTTTGGCGTGGGCGGGGAGGGTCAGTGCAACCATTGCCGTAAAGGCAATGAGACTGAACAGAAAGCGACGCATAATAGGCATGAACCCGGGCTCCTTGTGTTTCCGGAAGACTTATTGACTTGGAACGCTTGGGGGAGTTGAGGAACTAAAACAGACTGATTGCAACCATATTACACGATTTAACCCGCCCACTATCCGACTGATGTAAAAGTTACTGGTTCTGTTCAATCGAATCTTGGCGATTGGTCAGAGCCCGCCTCAAAACCGGGGCATAAGGCTGATCAGGATCAATGGCTAAAGAGCGGCTAAATAAGGAGTAAGCCTCTTTTTGCTCCTTGGAAGAGGCCGGATTGCTCAGGATGACCTGACCCAGGGCATTCATGGCATCTACTAAGCGGGTGTCCAGTTGCAGGGCCCGTCTCAAAGCCGTTTTTGCCGCATCGAGAGAACCGGAGTCCCGAAGCTCCACCCCAAAGCGGTACCAGGTCTGGCCGTCCACATTGAACTTTTCCGTGAGTCGAAGGTAGATCTCTGCCGACTTTTCATGCTGATTGTTTCGGGAGAGGAGAACGGCGGCGTTGTTGATGAGTCGAGCTGAACCGCTATATTGCGCTGCATGGTACAGAGCTTCGGCTGCTTCCACATGATTCTCGGCATCGCGGTGATACATGTAGAGGGTTTCGTAAGCGAGGCTTCGATTCTGATCCCCCCACTTCGGGCTTTGCACCAGGGTTTCAAACCGATGCAAGGCGCTCGATGGTTTTGCCTGGATCAAAACAAAGGCACCGCTAGACAACACGGCCAGGGCCGCGATGACGGCAGGCAGCCCGTAAGGGATATGTCTTTGCTCGGATACGCGGCCGATGAGGGTGCCGCCCAAAAGAGACAACACCACGCCGCCGACGGCGAAGCTATCCCAGTCAATGGATGCGCCTCGCGAACCGTGCGTGTTCAGCACTAAAAAAGGGATCATGAGTGCGAGAGCGGTCACGAGTAGGAACCAAGGCGTCTTCGAGCCGGTTGGGCCAGGTTCGAGTTTCCCAAACCGCCAAAACAGAACGGGAATCAGAAGCCAGGCGAAGGGTGATAGCAAAGACCATCGGTTGATCTGTTCCAGCACCCAAGCACCAACCCCAAAGGGATAGACGGCAAGGCCTTCAAAGATTTCCTTGGCCCCCGAGATCACTTCCTCTGCACCCGCTTGTTCCGCCGAGGCTGAGGGAAGGAGTTGGGGCAAGAGCCAGTAGGCAAAAGCAACCGGCCCGGCGAAACAAACCAAGGCGAAGGCCAAGTCACCCAACTTCGGGCGGCGGAGAAACAAAAGCAGCAGGGTGGGGATCGCCAGAAGTGCGCCAATGCCATGGGTACCAAACGCGAGACCGAAGGAAAGTCCGACCAGCCACCAAACCCCACCCGTTCGCAAGAGCAAGAGACCACTCCAGACAAAGAGCAAGGTCATGACCCATAGCAGGGGGTAGGCCTCAATATAGCCAAACGCGAATTGCATGGTGGCCGAACCCAAACCGAACATCAAAACAATCCATCGTTCCCTTGGGGTTCGGGCAAGTTCGGGGGTGATGAGCAAGAGTAAAGCGAGTCCAAGAACGCCGCAGATCACTCCCCAAATCTCCATGCGCCCGGCCGCGCCCGCTTGTCCTTGGGCGGCAATGTAGGACGCGGCCGCAGCCAGAGGCTCGTGCGCGTGATAGATCCCTTCCCGTGCGTAGTTGGAGATCCAAAGTTGTCCGTCCCCAAGAAGGTGAGCCCGATCACGCAGGGAGTAGAAGAGAACGGCGCCGAGGCCAAGAGCGCCTCCAATCCCCAGAGGGCGCGTAGGGAAAGGAGCTCCACGATAGATGACAAAGAAAGCCGCCCCAAACAGAAGTGCCAAAAGGAGGCTATCGACTGGAAGCAAGTAGCCCCAAGTATGGAGTCCCCAGAGATCGGAGTTGTCGGAGGCCAGTCCTCCCCAAACCCAGAGGCCGACCTGGGCTAGGGCGCAAAAAAGGAGGGTGAGTGCCAACCGTTTGTTGAACATGATGAGGACGCTACAAGAGATCGCTCCGCTTGTTAAGACGTTGGTGTTTCCGCTGGTTGCTCAGGACAGCAACCACAGCTAGGCTCCCTTCTATGAAACAACTCATGAGGGTGATTCAAGCTCGGCGCCGGCGGATCATTGGGGTGATGTCGGGAACTTCGGCCGATGGTGTCGACGTTGTCCTGATGGATATCGAGACGCTGCCATCCAACCCCGAAGCGCCTCTATCCTGGGAGCTCATCGACTTCTTGGCCGTTCCCTATGGAGAGTCGGTACGCGCAGAAATCCTAGCCGTTCAAGAGGGGGCGCCCCATCTCATCGAGCGCGTCACCAGGCTTCATTTTCTATTGCCCAACCTCTTTGCCGACGCCATCGAAGATCTTTGTCGGTCCGCGGGTATCGAACTGAGTTCTGTGGACCTGATTGCCTCTCACGGACAGACCCTCTGTCACTTCCCCACCATTCCCGAAAATGAGACTCACCGCGGTGCTTCCCTTGCCGGTTCAGAAGCTTGGGGAAAGCCCGCCGCCAACCCGGGTACTTGGTTGTCTCCGGCAACCCTTCAGGTGGGGGACCCGGCCGTGTTGGCGGAGCGAACCGGCGTGTCTGTCATAAGCAACTTCCGTTCAAGGGACGTTGCCGCCGGGGGTACGGGGGCGCCTCTGGTCCCCATGGTGGACTACCTCCTCTTTGGGAATCAGGAAAAAAATAGAATTGCGCTCAACATTGGCGGGATTGCCAACCTCACCGCGCTTCGGAAGTCCGGTTCGCAAGAAGACGTGATCGCTTTCGATACCGGTCCCGGAAATATGATTCTCGATGCGCTGATGGAGCTGAGCACGGACGGAGAAAAGAAGATGGATGCGGGAGGCGCCCTGGCTCGCCGAGGTACGCCGGATTCTGAGTTGGTTGAGGGGTTTCTGGAGGATGCCTATTTTTCTTTGGCCCCACCGAAGAGTGCGGGAAGGGAACAATTTGGCTTCGCCTATGCGGAAGAGTTCTGGCGACAGGCGGAACTCAAGAAACTCTCTTCAGCCGCGCTCCTTTCAAGTGCGGTTCAGCTAACCACTCGCTCCATCCACGAGGCCGTGCACAAATTTGTACCCTTTTCCATTGAAGAGGTTGTCGTAAGTGGGGGGGGTGCTCACAATGTGGCAATCTTGGAACAGCTCGCGGAGTTGTTTAAGGGTTGCCAAGTCGTTACGACCGACTATTACGGTCTCGATGTTGACGCAAAGGAAGCCACCGCATTTGCCATTCTGGGGCATCTTAGTCTCGATGGCACGGCGGGAAACCTCCCCTCGGTAACCGGAGCCAGACGCAGTGTGGTATTGGGCGACTTAACGCCCGGAGGAAACTCTTGAAGAGACGTTTTTGGTTTGGGTTTTTAGTGTCTATCATGACGCTTGGGGGCTGTGCCTCGCCCAAAGAAATGCCACCCCTCAAGCATCAAGACAATCGTCCCCCCACGGTTCGAGTTGCTATCAAGAACTCGACTCACGAAGCAAAGGTTGGCTCCGAAACCAATTTCGCTTTGGCCGACTCCGAGGGAGTGATTGATGTGTTCGGGGGAGGGGTTTACCTCCGAGTCACGCCTGGTGAAATGGGAATGCTTGTCCAAGATCCTTCCGGTGCCATTGTGGCTAGGGGAGAAGGGCCATACTGGGTCCGCCCAACCTATGGCGGTTCGCCCGTTCTGGTCGGCAAAGATGCCTACACAGGACATTTAGTCTTGCGTCGGGGAACGGAGCGAGGCATTCACGTCATTAACGTGGTCGATCTTGAAACGTATCTTCGTTCGGTGGTTCCGCTCGAGATCGGGCACGCAGGCAAGTACCTCAACGCAGCAAAAGCCCAGTCGATTGCGGCGCGAACCTATGCGGTTCGAAATCTAAATAAATACGCCGCGGAGGGCTACGACCTTCAGTCGGGAGTGATGGACCAGGTCTACGGTCCGATATCGAAGCGACACCCCGATGCTGACCGAGCCGTCATGGAGACCCGGGGCCAGGTGCTCACGTATAATAGTCAGCCCATTCGAGCGAAATACTCTTCGACCTGTGGAGGCAAGACTGCCGGATCGGAAGAGGGTTTCAACTATTCCAAGATTCCATACCTTCGCCCCCAAAACTGCAAAATTGACGGCCGAGTTAATTGCCGCACCTCCCGCTATTTTCGTTGGGATGTGAGTTGGTCCGAAACCGAGTTGAAAGACATCCTCTCTCGCACCATTCCCAAACTTCTATCAAAGCCATGGTTGGGCGAGCGGATCACGCAAATCAAGGTGATCGAGCGCGGCGAAAGCGGAAGAGCGATCGATTTGCAAATCACTACCGACAAGTCCGAGTATGTCTTGTCCCGATTCCAGATTCGCCAAGCGCTCGAACGACCCGAAGGCGGACTCTTAAGAAGCAATGCCTTTGAACTCAACGCTAAGAAAAACAACGGTCGCGTAACCGAGCTGACCATCATTGGTCGGGGTTGGGGACATGGAGTGGGAATGTGTCAGTGGGGGGCCATGCAGCTGTCTACAGAAGGTTACGACTTTCGGAGCATTCTCGATCTTTACTATCCTAAGGCGCGATTGGAACAGCTGTATTAAGCTGGGAACTAATTAGCATCCCAATCGGAGACATCATGACCCCCAGAACCTCGGCGCCAGCTTCAGACAATCAGGGACAAACGCAGTCTCTTGAGGCTCGTGTCGGACAACTTTTTGTTGTTCTTCTCGATCCCAATCGTCCTCCACACCAGGCGGTGCGTTGGCACGGAGAGCATTACTTCGGCGGGTTCTTCTTGCGCTCGGAAAACATGCCCACCATTGGTCAAACCCGAGCCCTGTCCCGACTCTTCCGTGGGTATGGCCGAGGGTTTCCTCCCGCCATGATCGCCATTGATGAAGAGGGAGGATTGGTCAGTCATACGTCCAAGATCACAACTTCGGCTCCGTCTGCCATGGCGCTTGGCGTTGTCGACGATGCCGATGTGACGGGAGACGTGTACGAGGGCATTGGAACAAAGCTTCGTTCGCTGGGGGTGAATACCGTTTTTGCCCCCGTAGCTGACATTCACTCCGAACCTGCTAATCCCGTTATTGGGACCCGTGCTTTTGGAACCACCGCTCGTTCGGTGACCAAGCATGCTGGCGCCGCGATCAAGGGTTTGCGACGGGCAGGCGTAGCTTCCACTTTGAAGCACTTCCCGGGCCATGGGGGTACAACGCAAGACTCTCATTTCACGCTCCCCACAGTCGATGGGAGCAAAGATCAACTCACCGACCGAGAGCTTTCCCCTTTCATTTCCCTCATTGAAGATGAAAAACCCGAGTTGGTAATGGTGGGTCATGTTGCTTACCCAGGTTTAGATTCAAGCGGCAAACCGGCATCCTTGTCTCGCCTTATCCTCACCGATCTCTTGCGAACCGAGCTCGATTTCAATGGGCTGATCATCACGGATTCACTCGACATGGAAGCGGTGAAAAAAGACGGACCAGAAGTTGCGGTGCAGGCTCTCAAAGCCGGGTGCGATTTGCTTTTGTTCGGTCAAGATCTTGAGTTCGCGGTTCAGTGTTATCAGGTGGTGTTGGAAGCCTTTCGCTCGAAGAAACTATCCGAGGAACGCCTGGTTGAGTCGCTTGAGCGCATTCATAAGTTGCGAGATTCCTTTCGGGCTCGCACGTGGATTCGGAACGAAGATGCCTACGACAATCTACAGATCACCGAGGAAGCCTTGTTT
>JABDJR010000008.1 GCA_013003415.1 Candidatus Eiseniibacteriota bacterium
GCCCAAGACTTCAACCGGCTCTTAGACACTATTCTTGGTTACACCGCCATGCTCGCCCAGCGCATGGCGGATCAACCCGAAGCGGCTCACATTGTTGAGGAGATTGCGCGCGCTTCTGAACAGGCGGCCGGCCTAAGCCGCCAGTTGTTTACGTTCAGTCGCGGCGATGTTGAGGGACACCAACCTCTGCACCTCTCTACCGTGGTTCATGATATGGAGCGGATTCTGGAGCGCATCATCGATACCGATATCCGCTACGAAGCCGACAGTCCCGAGGATGTTTGGCCTGTGAGTGCTGACCCCGCCCAGGTAGAACAAGTGCTTCTTAACTTCATGATCAATGCCCGTGACGCTCTGGAGAACGGCGGAACCATCAAAGTTCGGTATGAGAACGTTACTTTGGAAGATGGCTTGGCAGGGCTAGATTTGAAACCGGGATCCTATGTTCTCTTGTCTGTTTCCGATGATGGGCCCGGGATCGATCCCAATCACTTGAACAACATTTTCGACCCCTTCTTTACCACCAAAGAGGACGAAAAGGCGGCCGGACTCGGACTTTCAACCGTTCATGGCATCATGAAGCAAAACCACGGTGCGGTTCTCGCAAAATCTGCTCCCGGAGAGGGCGCCACTTTCTGCGCCTACTTCCCAAGAAGTTATGAGGAACCCGGCCTTGGCCCGAATGGCGAGCCGGATTCACCCGAAGACGACTTCCGAAAAGCGGCCTAACCCCAAGATTGGGCCTGCGAGATCATCAACAAAAAACGGCACCGATGTCATCCACACCGGTGCCGCCTTCGTCTGATTGTTCTAATTGTTTCCAAACGATAATTATTTAAGCAACTGCTTCAACATGAACAAACTGATCACCAACTTTGCCTTGCCCCTTGAGCCCTAGGCCACCCATTCGAAACACCGAACCGATTTCCGTGCCCGCAGGAATCTTCAGCAAAGCCTTCTTACCTGAAGGCGTTTTCACCTTCACTTTGGCGCCCGCCTCGAGCTGATCGAGCTTCAGCCAAACCGTGCAATGAACATCCAAGCCTTCACGACGGAAGAAATCATCGATTTCTTGAGTTTGAGGTTTTGGTCTGGGGTGGAAACCGTTTCGTCCCGGACGAGGTCCGGAGCGCGGATTCCGCCGGGCTCCACCGGCCGCCCCACCAAATAGCGACTCAAACAAATCGCCAAAGGGGGATTGATCCCCAAACAGATCGGCGAAATCGATATTTCCAACGTTGCCGTCAAAGTGAATGTGCTGCGAACCACCGGGGCCGGTCTTGAATCGGACGCCACCGGGGAAACCCTGTCCCCCGCCGGGAAAACCTTGGCCTCCCATTCCCTGATCTGCGAAGCCGTACTTCCTTAAAGCGTCGTACTTCTTTCGTTTTTCTGCGTCCCCTAGTACCCCATAGGCCTCGCTCGCTTCTTTGAAACGATCTTCGGCCTTCGTATCTCCGGGGTTCCGATCCGGGTGGTTCTCTTTTGCAATCTTCCGATAAGCTTTTTTGATCACATCTGCTGAGGCAGCCTCGGGAACCCCCAAGGTTTTGTAATAATCTTTTGCCTGCATGCTATGACCTCAATGCTTTCACTAAACACAATGCTTTCACTAAGATAATCTACGCGTCCTCTGGATTTTCCATACCCACCTTGACCCGTGCAGGTCGAATCACTCGATCCTTTAGTCGATACCCGACAACCAACTCATCGATGACTTTGCCCACATGTTCCGGCGCTACCGGTTCCGTGAGCAAGGCCTCATGAAAGTTCGGGTCGAAGACTTCGCCAACCGAATCGATTTTCTCGACCCCCAAAGATTGAAGCGTCTTGTGAAGCTTCTCGCCTACAAGCACGAATCCTTGAGCCAAAGGTGAGTCTTTGTCTTCGATGGACTCAAGGGCCCGTTCCAAGTCATCGAGGGCGGGCAAGAGCTGTTCCACCACCTGCGCTTGCGCTCGAGCCACGGTCTCACCGCGCTCCCGAACCGTGCGCTTACGGTAGTTGTCAAACTCCGCTTGAAGCCGCTGCAGATGCCCAACCGGGTCTTCTACCTCGGGCTTTTCTGCTTCTGCAGCTGCTGCCGCCTCCGCAAGTGCCTCGGCCGCAACCTCAGCGTCGCGGAGAACATCTTCTTCGGAGAAGGCGTCTTCGTTATCCGGTTTTGCCATGGTTTCTTTCGCTTCTACATCCTCATCAGACTGAATGGGAATGCTGATAGTTTTTTTTGAATCTTTTGCGGTCATGAAGGATTCGTTTCAGAGGCTTCAGCCGGCTGAGCATCCGCTTCAACTTTTTCTTCAGTTTCAGCTTCAGTTTCGGCTTTGGCGTCCGCAGACGTTTCCTCAACCGCAGGTCGCTTTTGTTCTTCGACGAAGTTCAACCGCAAATCCGTCAGCACGCCTTGCAACATGGTTGATTCATCGTCACTCAGATTGCCCTGAGTTTTTGTTTCAAGTTCCGAGAGCAAATCAATCGCTTCGCGGGCCGCATCGAGATTGCGCTCAACCTTCTGGCTCATAGGATTCGCGATCTTGCCTAGTGAGATCCAGGCTTGAAAGCGAAACATCTCGGCCAGATAAGGAACGAGTCGTCCGGTTTCCTGGTTCATGTTTCCCCCAGAGTAAGGCTCCCCGAAGGGAGCCACTCGGTGAATTAGTCTTCTACAACTTCGAAGTCGGCGTCGACAGACTTGTCCTTGCCTTGACTTTCGCCATCACCCTCACCACCGCCTTCGCCTTCGGCAGACGTGGCCTGGTAGATCTTTTGGGCAAGGTCGTGGACGAGAGCTTCCAGATCACTGGTCGCCGTCTTGATGGCTTCGGCGTCGGTACCCTCAAGGGTTTCATTGACGCGAGCCACGGCAGCCTCGACTTTGGCCTTCGTTTCATCGTCGACCTTGTCTTCGTTTTCTTTGATCTGCTTCTCGACCTGGTAGACCAAGTTCGAAGCGTTGTTTCGAATCTCGACTTCTTCCTTCTTGGCTGCGTCTTCTGCGGCGTGCTCTTCAGCATCGTCGACCATACGCTTGATTTCATCTTCGCTAAGACCTGAGGAAGCCTGAATCTTGATGCTCTGCTCTTTGCCCGTAGCTTTATCCCGAGCCGAAACACTCAGAATACCGTTGGCGTCGATGTCGAAGGTCACTTCGATCTGAGGTACGCCACGCGGCGCCGGAGGAATACCGACGAGCTGGAAGGAGCCAATCACCTTGTTCTGAGCAGCCATCTGACGCTCACCCTGGAGCACCTTGATGTCTACCGCGTTTTGGTTATCCGCGGCGGTCGAGAAAACCTCGGTCCGCTTGGTCGGGATGGTGGTGTTGCGCTCAATAAGACGCGTACTCACGCCACCCAGGGTCTCGATACCCAAGGAAAGCGGAATCACGTCGAGCAGGAGCACGTCTTTGACGTCGCCAGCCAACACGCCACCTTGAATGGCCGCGCCAATGGCAACCACTTCATCGGGGTTGATCCCTTTGTGAGGATCTTTGCCAAAGATGTCTTTGACCATTTCCTGCACCTTGGGGATACGCGACGAACCGCCCACCAAAACCACTTCGTCCACCTCGCCCTTGCTGAAGCCAGCATCTTTGAGGGCTTTGATACACGGAGCCTTGGTGCGCTCAATCAGATCTTCAACCAGCTGCTCGAACTTGGCCCGGGAAAGGCTGAGGTTCAAGTGCTTGGGTCCGTTCTGATCGGCGGTAACGAAAGGTAGGTTGATGTCGGTCTGCTGCGTGGAAGACAGTTCCATCTTCGCTTTTTCAGCCGCCTCTTTGAGACGCTGAAGAGCCATCGGGTCACCACTTAAGTCGATGCCTTCTTGCTTTTTGAATTCTTCTACCAACCAGTTGATAATCTTCTGGTCGAAATCGTCTCCACCTAGGTGAGAGTCGCCGTTGGTAGACTTTACTTCGAATACGCCATCGCCAATTTCAAGGATGGAGATATCGAAGGTTCCGCCACCAAGATCGAACACGGCAATCTTCTCATCGGTCTTCTTATCCAGACCGTAGGCCAGGGCCGCAGCCGTAGGCTCGTTGATGATGCGCTTCACATCGAGACCGGCGATACGACCGGCGTCTTTCGTTGCCTGCCGCTGCGCGTCATTGAAGTAAGCGGGAACGGTGATGACCGCCTCGCTTACGGTCTGTCCTAAGTAGTCTTCTGCCGTCTGCTTCATCTTCTGAAGCACCATGGCGGAGATTTCCGGAGGCGTGAACTCTTTGTCGTTCACTTTCACCCCGACCTGACCGCTACCATGAGCCACGACCTCGTAAGGCACCGTGGTTTCCTCGGACTTCACTTCGGCGTGAGCCCGTCCCATGAAACGTTTGATCGAGAAAATAGTGTGTCTAGGGTTGGTGATGGCCTGTCGCTTAGCGACTTGCCCCACCAGGCGCTCACCGTCTTTGGTAAACGCAACTACCGAAGGGGTTGTCCGGCCTCCCTCGGAGTTGGGAATTACAACCGGCTCGCCACCTTCCATGACCGAGACACAGGAGTTGGTTGTTCCCAGGTCAATTCCAATAATCTTTCCCATCGTTCTTTCCTTTTTTATGGTCATAGTGAGCGGGCGAGGAACTCCCCGCCCGCTGCCTAATGAGGTGCTAGCCGTCTTGGCTTAGTTCTCGATACTGATTTCTCGAGGCTTTGCCTCTTCGGCTTTGGGCAACACAATGGTGAGCACGCCGTCGTTGAACTTGGCGGAAATGCTCCCGGCGTCGATCGGTACGTTGACCTCAAACCGACGTTCGAAAGCGCCAAACGAACGCTCTTTGCGATGCCACTTTTCATCTTTCGTTTCGACTGAAGATTGTTTCTCACCCTTGAGAACCAAAACGCCGTCGGTGAACTCAACCTTCACTTCATCTTTCTTAAGACCGGGAAGGTCCGCCATGATGGTGAAGTTGTGTTCGTCTTCAGAGACGTCGACCGCGGGCACGAGGCTCCGTGACGGTGCCATGGCCCGTTGTAGCGGGCGAGTCAACTCGTCGTTCAATCCAAAAAATTCATCTACAGGGTTTTTCCAGCGAACAAGCATGTTGTCCTCCTTTGCCACCGTTGTGGCCTGATTAAATGCTAATAATTGTCAAATTTTGCCACGAATGGGGCACCCTCCGTGCCACATTCATCACGCCCACTCTCTATTGCAGGCAGCGTGCCAGTTCCTTGGCACGGCAAAATCATTCGCTAACATGTTGTTTCATAATGGGTTAGAGTCGATTCTGAGGTTTGGTTCAATTTAGAACACTTTGGAAATTATTCAAATGTTCTATTTTGAAACGAAACGGTGTTCCATTTTAGAACATCTGTTTCAATAAGAAACAAACCACAAAAAACGGCGGTCAAACCCAGCTTCTGCGCAGAAAAAAAGGGGGCGGCAGCCGGGCTCATGGCCAAATCAGGCAGAGTTAAAGGAACGCTATACCCTAGGGTCATTGGGGGATACCTGATACCCACCTCTAAAGCATTTAAAACAATAGAGTTACACAAGCAGCCCCGAAACCGGACCCAAGTACTCAGAAAACCGGTGATTCTGGGGCCGATTGGATCCAGGTACACAACCCACCCTTAGAGTCCTAAACATAAAGACAGAAGGCAGTTAGTCGAATTCCGAGAGGACATAGGTCTTTTGGCACAGCCAATGCAATAGAGGTGGGTGAAGCAGCGAGACTCTCAGAAGAGGGGAACAAGCTTCAACATAGCACCAAAAAAACTGCGATAGCTACTCTCCAACCCCGGCAAGGGTGGCCCAGCGGTGCAGAGGCAGCCATCGTTAGGCCACCCATCGCAGTTTTCTTGAGATGCAAAAGACTTTGAGCGAACAACCGCTCCACAAAATTGGTTCCTCGAGGCGGCTTAGCGTTTGATTGGAAGTTGCGCAAGTAACTCCGCTAGCCTGGGATGCCTCCCGAATAGGTCTGGTTCGTTGACAAACGCGACCCGCCTGGGGAACCAAAACGAATCCCTGAGGGGGGGATCGCGCGTTGTCGAGAGTAATCAAGCCCGCTCTTGCTGACGCCGTATGGGGGACCCGAAACTCGGGTCCCCCAATTTATTTTCTCCTCTCAAGGACAAGGCTCATCCTCAGGTGAGCTTCAGACTTTCGCACAAAAGACAAACCCCTCAGGTCACTTCGGGCACATGAGGGACAAGCATGTCGACACTTACCGCGAACTACGAATTCAAAGCCACCTACAAACGCACCCTCGAGATTGGCCTTGGCGCTGCTTTACTTCTGCACCTCATGGCCATCTTCATCTATCCCGCACAATCCTTGGCGCCGTTTGAATTGCCGCGTGAGTTGGAAGAAGCACGGCCGACCAAGCTTGTAGATGTGAAGGTGATTGAAATCGAAATCATCGAGCCGGATCCGGAGCCCTTGGTTCCTGCGCATGTTCTTACCAACATCGCCATCCCCCAAGAAATATCGATCACAGATATTCTCACCGATCCGGAACTCAATCCTTTCGCCGACACCAACCCCACGCCGTCCACATCGACAAGCCCTGGCTACTTCCATGCCTACAGTGACAAACCTTTTCTATTGAGCTCGGTGGAGCCCACCTATCCCTCGATCGCCCGACAAGCCGGCGCTGAAGGCATGGTGCTTCTTGAGCTGCACATCTCTGAAACGGGAAAGGTCGTCTCGGTGAAAGTACTCCAGTCCAACACCATCAAAGCGTTGGAGCGAGCGGCGGAAGAAGCCGCTTTGCAATGGCTCTACAAGCCCGCTATGCAACGCGATCTTGCCGTTCCCAGCCGCGTTCATGTACAGATAGAGTTCAGCTTGTAAGGAGAGCGCACAAGGAGCTGGCAGCGAACATCCGGGTGCGCGGTGCTTCTTTTGGTTTCTCTAATGGGGTATCCTTTTACCCATGTCTTTGGTTCCCGGCTCCGAACTTGGTTCTTATCAGATTCATGATCGCATAGGCGCTGGCGGCATGGGAGAGGTCTACCGTGCTACCGATACACGCTTAGGGCGAGAGGTCGCCATCAAAGTCCTTCCTAGCGAGGTGGCTGCAGATCCGGATCGCCTCGCACGCTTTGAGCGCGAGGCCCGCACGGTGGCCAGCCTGAATCACCCCAACATTGTCACCCTCCACTCCATTGAAGACTCTGACGGCGTTCGTTTTCTGACCATGGAGCTTGTAGAGGGAAAAAGTCTCGATCACGAAGTGGTTTCGGGAGGACTCCCCGCTGATCGCGTCATCACCCTTGGCAAAGCTATCGCAAGCGCCCTCGCAGCCGCCCATAGCCGAGGCGTTGTGCATCGCGACCTAAAACCACAAAACATCATGGTTACCCATCACAACCTAGTAAAGGTACTCGACTTCGGACTGGCAAAACTGGAAGAGCCCGAGGTCAATGACGAAACCATCGATGCACAAACAACTCCTTTACCCTTGTCTGATCCGGGCCAAGTGGTGGGCACGCTTCCGTATATGGCTCCTGAACAATTACGCGGAGAACCTGCAGAGGCTCGTACGGATCTCTTTGCACTTGGTGTGGTCTTGTATGAACTGGCCACGGGAAAGCGACCCTTCGAGGGTGCAACCTCAGGCGTGTTAAGCAGTGCCATCTTGCGCGATGCACCTACGTCTCTTAGTCGCCTTCGCGCAGATGTTCCCCCTGATCTGGATCGAGTGATTAGTCGGTGCTTGGAAAAAGAAGTCGGGGCAAGATTTCGATCCGCAGAAGACGTTGGGTACGAACTAACCAACATAGGAAAAGGAACCTCGAGCCGTGTGGGAGGAAGAGCTGCCGAAACCGATCTCTTCATCCCGCCTCCCAAACCCTCGACAGAGCTTCTGGGTCGAGAAGAGAATCTCACGGAGGCCATCGAGACCCTGACGAACGGAGCACGTGTTCTTACCATCAGCGGATACGGGGGAACCGGAAAGACTCGGTTCTCCATTGAGCTGTTTCGCAGATTGGCCCCAGATTATGGCGGGGGCGCGGCATTTATCTCTCTTGCCTCGGTCACAGATTCAAGCGAAGTGCTTCCCTATATCAGCGCATCTCTGGACATAGCGGAAGCCCATGGCCGTTCCGCGCTTGAAGGGTTAACCGCTGTCCTTGTTGATCGACCCGTATTGCTTGTTCTAGACAACCTGGAACAAGTGATCGATGCCGCCGGAGACCTTGCTGATTTGGTAGCCCAGTGCCCCAACCTACAAATCATTGCTACCAGCCGTGCGCCTCTGAAGATCGGAGCGGAGGTCGAGTTCGTACTTCCGCCCTTAGCCCTACCTCAAGCTGCGGAAGATTCCCCGGAAGCTCTCGAGGCTTGCCCTTCGGTTGCGCTCTTTGTGAACCGAGCCGCCAAAGTGAAACCAGGGTTCAAACTCAGCCAAGAAAACGCCAGTGCGATTGCGTCGATTTGTCGCCGACTGGATGGACTGCCCCTCGCTTTAGAACTTGCCGCGGCAAGAGTTCGCATTCTTGAGCCCATCAAGCTCTTGCAGCGGCTCGACCACGCGCTCGATTTGTTGACTTCCGGAGATCGTGATCTTCCCCTCCGTCAAAAGACGTTAAGAGCCACTATTAGTTGGAGCTACTCTTTGCTTGAGGCGCCCGAGCAACAACTGCTACGTCGGTGCTCGGTGTTTCACGAGGGATGGACCTTTGAGGCGATGGAGCATGTTTGCTACGAGGAGGACGAGCGTTGGCGGGGACTAGACGAGTTGGAGTCTTTGGTTGAGAAGGGGTTGGTGCGAGTCGTTGGCAACGGTGAGCGTTACGCTCTTCTTGAGACGATTCGCGCTTTCTCTGCTGAACAGCTGCACGCCGGAGGAGAGTCCGAGGAAACTCAGGCGAAACACGCTGCGTGGTTTACTGCGTTTGCAGATGAGCGAGCAGAGGAGTTTCGCGGGACTCTGCAAACAAACGCGGTGCGCCAATTGCGAGACGATAACGAGAACATCATGGCTGCCATCCATTGGCTGAGCTCAAGAGCAAAACAAGATGGGGATGCGCTTGAGAACGGCCTGCTTTTATGCGGCTTCATGGATTGGTTCTGGCACGTAACGGGTCAGCACAACACGGCACGTCACCTACTCGACAATTTGCTTGAACTTACCCTTGATCGCCCACCCAGTCGCGGGCGCGCCCTTGCCTACTTGGCCGCGGGAATGGTTTCCATTACGACCGGCGCCATCGAGCAGTCGCTGGACGAGTGGACCCGTGGCTACCAAGACGGGATCGCCCTGGGTGACGATGTGATCGCGTCTGAAGGCGGTATGGGCATGGGATATGTCCACCTAAGTGCGGGCCGACTCGATGAAGCACTGCCGCCCCTGGACGACTCCATTTCGCGAGCCTCAGGCGGAGTCAATGAGTTCATCGAAGCTCTCTCCATGACCATCAAAGGCATGCTCTTGTTTCAGCAGGGTAACCTCGATGATGGAATCGAGCTCGTGGAAGACGCGCAAAAGATTCAGCGTCGAATCAATGATTGCGAGGGTGGCGGGATCGCGCTCAGTTTCCTGGCGCAGATGCATTTCGCCAAAGGTGACCTGACGCAGGCCCGTGAACTTTATGCCGAATCCCTCGCTACGTTTACGGCTGTGGGGGATCGTCCGGAAATCGCGCGCGTTCACTGCGAAACTGGATGGACCGCGCTGGCGGACAAGGATTCCTCAGGAGCTAAGAAGGCGTTTCGACGTGCGGTACTTGCCTATGAAGAAGTTGGGAGCCCACGAGGGACGGGACTCGCTCTCCTGGGCTTGGCTGCGGTGGAAGCCACAGAGGGACGTTCCGATCGCGCGGTGGCCATTGCAGAAGCAGCTCGGTCCCTGACCGAACGTGCCGGAGTCGTTTGTGATCACCCCATGGATCCAGGTGTGGTCGAGCGGATCGAAAAACTTAAGGTTGACCTAAAACCTCAGGACGTCGACGTGATCTTGGAAGAGGCGAGTGAGCTTTCTCCCTCAGAGGTCCTAGCCATGGTCGGACAGCAATAGCGCCTGATTTGCTTGCGTGGCTAAGAGCCTCAGACACGAAATAAGAGGCCCATCGTAAAAAAACCTTCAAAAAATGCCCTAGAAGTGTCCAAACTAGGAGGGCCTAGGCGTCACTAGGTGTCGGTCATGTTGATCGTACGAACCTAAAAGGAGCCACGATGCCCAACTACCTCTGTATTCAGCGTAGCCAGCCCGACCCCAACCGCGAAAAGCCCTCGCCTGCCCAGATGGAGCAGATGTACGCCAAGTTCAACACTTGGAAAGAGAAGTTCCAAGACAACATCATCGACATGGGCGGCCAGTTGCGCGGCGGAAAAGTGGTGACGTCGGAAGGTGCTACCGACGGGCCCTTTGCCGAAACCAAAGAAATCGTGGGCGGATTCATGA
>JABDJR010000114.1 GCA_013003415.1 Candidatus Eiseniibacteriota bacterium
GTATTATTTGGCGAGTGTGGGACACATAGGCTCGCCGAGCGCGGAGCAGCCTTCAAATGCAGGGCTTCATTGTAGCCCAATTTCCAGATAAAATCGCCTTGTACTTTAAGAGGTTCTAAAGCCTCAAGTTTATCTTTTACCGGGTTACACACCAAAGAATTGGTGGGCAAACCCAGAATCCTAATCCAATGTCGACCACAAACTACCCGCCCCTATCGGATCGAGTTCATGAAGCTCACATTTCGGGCATGGATCAGTATCGTGCCCTCTATCAGGAATCTTTGGAGGACCCTGAAAACTATTGGTCCCGTCAGGCAAAGCGGTTGGATTGGTTTCAGCCGTGGAACGCCGTTCTCCGAGGCGGTTTTGAACACATGGACTTTCAATGGTTCATCGGAGGAAAGCTCAACGCCTGTTTCAATTGTGTCGATCGTCACGTTGAAAACAAGGCAGACGATACAGCTATTATTTGGGCCGCAGACGAGCCCGGAATCTACAAAAAGATCACGTTTCGAGAACTGCAACGCGAAGTTAGCCGCGCGGCCAATGTACTCGAAAGTCATGGCGTTAAAAAAGGGGATCGGGTGTGCATTTACATGCCCATGATCCCGGAACTTGCCTACATGATGTTGGCCTGCGCGCGGCTTGGAGCGGTCCATTCCGTGGTGTTTGGCGGATTCAGCGCCGAGGCGCTTCGCGATCGCATTGTAGACGCCCAGAGCGCGGTGTTGGTCACCGCAAACGAGGGTTTGCGGGGAGGGAAAACCATTCCACTCAAGGCCATCGTGGATAAGGCGCTTCAAGACATCGATGTTGTAGAGACAGTCCTAGTGGCTCAAAGAACCGACACCGAGGTGCCCATGGTCTCGGGTCGCGACCTTTGGCTACACGAAGAGATGGATCGACAGCGACCGGTTGCTCCGGTGGCTTGGATGGACTCCGAAGACCCGTTGTTCATTCTCTATACGTCGGGGAGTACCGGCCAGCCCAAAGGCGTTCTCCATACCACCGGCGGTTACATGACCTTCGCCGCGGCCACCCACCGTTTTGTGTTTGATCATCATCCACAGGACGTTTACTTCTGTGCGGCTGATATCGGATGGGTTACTGGACACTCCTATATTATTTATGGGCCACTGGCCAATGGCGCGACCACCGTCATGTTCGAATCGATTCCTACGTACCCCGACGCAGGCCGGTATTGGCAAATTGTCGAAGATCTTAAAGTTTCCATCTTCTACACCGCGCCGACCGCGATCCGAGCGATCGCTCAGGCGGGCGATGAACCGGTAAAACGCTATGACCGCTCCAGCCTTCGGGTGTTGGGTTCGGTGGGCGAGCCGATTAATCCCGAAACCTGGAATTGGTATTACAAGGTTGTAGGCGAGGAGCGCGCCGCAATCGTCGATACCTGGTGGCAAACGGAAACCGGGGGCATTCTTATTACCCCGCTGCCCGGTGTTACGACCATGAAACCAGGGTCGGCGACCTTACCTTTCTTTGGCGTCGAACCGGTTCTGGTTGATCCGGAAAAAGGAACCGTCCTCGAGGGCAATAATGTCAGCGGGGCGCTTTGCATGGCCCGATCCTGGCCGGGGCAAGCGAGGACGATTTATGGGGATCACAAACGCTTTCTTGAGGTGTACTTCACGCAGTACCCAGGCTACTACTTCACCGGAGATGGCTGCCGCCGAGATGAAGACGGCTACTACTGGATCACCGGCCGGATCGACGATGTGCTGAACGTTTCCGGACACCGCTTGGGCACAGCAGAAATCGAGAGCGCGTTGGTTGCCCACGACGCGGTAGTCGAGGCTGCGGTTGTAGGATGCCCTCATGAGATCAAAGGCACCGGAATCTACGCCTACGTTATCGTGAGTGGAGACGGGGAAAAGGCTGAATTACAAAAGGAACTTCGCAATCAGGTACGCACCGTGATTGGCCCGTTCGCCGCCCCGGACAATGTTCACATTGCATCCGGTCTGCCCAAGACTCGAAGCGGGAAAATCATGCGACGGATCTTAAGGAAGATCGCGGCAAGTGAGTACGAGGGGTTGGGAGATACAAGTACCCTGGCGGATCCTTCGGTAGTGCAAAAACTCATCGAGGAGAATAAGGCAGGATAGGGCGGCAAGGAGAAGGGCCGTAGCCCAGGGCCTAAGACCTTATTTCGATTTCGCAGGTTTCAAGAATAGGGCGGAAAGCGGTGGCAGCGTGAGCTGGATGGTCTCGGGCTGCTCGTGAGTTTCTTCGGGCAGAGGAGTGAAACTATCCGGGATTTCAAGAGCCGAGCCCCCGTAGCGTGAATCATCGGTATTGAGGACGATTTCATAGCGCGGGGATTTTGGTACCCCTACACGATAGTTGCGTTTGGGAACCGGGGATAGGTTGTAGACGCACACAAGAAAGTCTTTCTTCTTCTTGCCGCGTCGCACCCAAGACACCACGTTTCCGGCCGCGTCGGAGAAGTCGATCCACTGGAAACCTTCCCAATTGTGGTCGAGTTCCCACAAGGACGGCTCGTTCTTATAGAGGTGACACAGGTCCTTCACCAGTTCATGAATACCACGGTGGTAGGGAAACTGAAGGAGATGGAACTCAAGGCTGCTTTCGAAGTTCCACTCTCGCCAGGTGCCAAGCTCGGCCCCCATGAACAAGAGTTTCTTCCCCGGGTGCCCAAACATGTAGCCATAGAGGGCGCGCAGGTTCGCGAACTTTTGCCACTCGTCTCCCGGCATCTTGGCTAAGAGCGATGCCTTTCCATGAACCACTTCGTCGTGAGAAAAGGGGAGCACAAACTTCTCGCTAAACGCATACAGCAAGCCGAACGTCAGTTTTTCGTGGCTATGCACGCGGAAGACAGGGTCTTCCTTAAAATAGGCGAGCATGTCGTGCATGAAACCCATGTTCCACTTACCGTGGAACCCTAAGCCATTATCTTCAAGCTCGTGTGTCAGTTGGGGCCAAGAGGTTGATTCCTCGGCAATCATCACGGTTCCAGGGAAGTCTTCTCGGACCGCGTGATTCAGTTCTTTAATGAACGCCAGCGCCTCGAGGTTTTCCCGGCCTCCGTACTGGTTAGGCACCCAGTCTCCGGGCTCCCGGCTGTAGTCGAGATAGAGCATGGAAGCGACTGCGTCCACGCGAAACCCGTCAATGTGGTATCGATCCAGCCAAAACAGGGCGTTGGCAATGAGAAAGTTTCTAACTTCGTTGCGCCCGTAGTTGAAGACCAGGGTCCCCCAATCCGGATGCTCTCCCTGACGAGGGTCGGCATGCTCATAGACTTCGGTGCCGTCGAAGCGGGCGAGGGCAAACTCGTCCCTAGGAAAGTGAGCCGGAACCCAATCGACAAGCACCGCGATGTTTTCCTGGTGACATTGGTCTACGAAGTACATGAAGTCTTCGGGGGTGCCAAACCGGGAGGTGGGTGCAAAGTAGCCCGTGACTTGGTATCCCCAGGAGCCATCAAAGGGATGTTCGGCCACGGGAAGCAATTCGATATGGGTAAACCCAAGTTCCTTCACGTAAGGAATGAGCTTGGTCGCTAGTTCACGATAGTTGAGCCATGCGCCATCTTTTTTTCGAATCCACGAACCGAGATGCAACTCGTAGATCGACATGGGCCCGTTCATGGGCTCTTTCTTTTTGCGGGCGGTCATCCACTTTTTGTCGCCCCACTTGTAGCGCTTAAGGTCGGTGATGCGAGAGGCGACCCGCGGTCGGAGTTCGCTAGCAAAAGCAATCGGGTCGGATCTGAGGTCCGTGTGTCCGGTGCCTTTTCGGATCTGAAAGCGATAGTGATCCCCTGGTCCAAGGCCAGGGATAAAAATCTCCCAAACCCCGGAGCTGCCAAGGGCTCGCATCATGTGATAGCGGCCATCCCAATAGTTCCAGTCCCCAATAACGCTCACCCGGGTGGCGGTGGGGGCCCAAACCGCAAAGGACACCCCTTGAACCCCTTCGTGTGTGCGCACCTGAGCCCCAAGAACGTCGTAGAGCTGCATGAGGCGCCCTTCGCCGAGCAGGTGCAGATCGTGGTCGGTGACGGAGGGAAGGTGGCTGTAGGGGTCGCCGAGATCGATGACCTTGGAGTTGTGACCCTCCACTCTCAGGCGATAGGGGAACACCTCATTCTCATCGGGAAGATGTCCCTCAAATAGTCCGGAGGAGTGAATACGCGTAAGGCGAAGCTTTTCTTGCTTCCCCTCAAGCAGGGTCACGGCGCGAGCATCGGGACGAAAGACACGGATCACCAATCCACGTCCCTCGCCCAGGGGGTGCATTCCCAAGAGCCTGTGGGGGTGGTTGTGGCGCAGCTCGACAAGAGAAGCGATCTCGTCTTTAGTGATCCAGACTTGGTTTTTGGGCTGGGAGGTTTTCTTTTTTGATTTCATTACCGCGAAGTGTAGCCTTCCTGGGGCAGATTAGCGCTTGGAAACTTGCTGATCGTAGGGGCTCTATGTCAAACTCTGTGGCTTCACGCCGCCGCAATGGTGATTTGCGGCAGATCTTGGGGATGTAGCTCAGTTTGGGAGAGCGCCTCGTTCGCAACGAGGAGGTCGGCGGTTCGATCCCGCTCATCTCCACCAAGATTTTAGGTCGTGCTAGGTGGGGAGTTAGCGGTGCCCTGAACCCGCAATCCGCTATAGCGGGACTGAATTCCTTCTCGAGGCTTGCGTTTTGACGTGCGGGGTATGGCCCCGGCGGCGTTGAGAATCAGGTCCGACGCAATCGAAGCTTGTGAACCCGGTCAGGACCGGAAGGTAGCAGCCGTAAGCGATACCTTTGGTGTGCCGTTGGTTTGCCTGATTGGAGTCGGCCGACCGTATCCGACGTTTTGCGTCTGTCGACAGAAGGTGCACGACCTTTTTTGTTAGATTAGGGGGGACACTTTGAGCAAGTCCCCAAGCAAAGGAGAGCGCATGTCTTACTTGGTATTGGCAAGAAAGTACCGACCTCAGCTCTTTGAGGATGTGGTGGGTCAGGCCCATGTCACGCGGACTTTAGCCAATGCCATTGAGGCCGAGCGTGTGGCTCACGCTTATCTCTTTTGCGGGCCGCGAGGGGTGGGGAAAACCACCGCTGCCCGCATTCTTGCCAAGGCTCTCAATTGCGCCAAGGGGCCCAGCGCCACGCCTTGTAATAAATGCGAGCGCTGCACCGAAATCACCGACGGACGGAGCTTTGACGTCCTCGAGATCGACGGTGCTTCAAACCGCGGCATCGATGAAGTCCGCGAGCTCCGAGAAAACACCCGATATGCGGCGGCTTCCGGCGGCTACAAGGTGTACATCATCGATGAGGTGCACATGCTTACCAAGGAAGCGTTCAACGCGCTTCTTAAGACCCTTGAAGAGCCTCCTTCCCATGTGATTTTCGTGCTCGCCACCACCGATCCCTTCAAGCTACCGGCCACCATTCTTAGCCGCGTTCAGCGGTTCGACTTTGCTCGGATCGCCACCCGCGATATCGCCGGGCATCTGAAGAAGCTGATGAAGAAGGAGAAGATCAAAGCCGACGACGACGCCCTGGCTTTGGTTGCGCGACGCGCTCAGGGAGGGCTTCGAGACGCTCTCTCACTGATGGATCAGATTCTTTCTGCGTCTGAAGGTAAGCTAGATCGACCCGCGGTTGAGAATCTGTTGGGTCTTGTGGGCGAAGAGTTCTTGTTCTCCCTTGTCGATGCCATTGCAGATCAAGACGCGGCTCGAACTCTAAGTTTGCTTCATGAAACCTACACTCAGGGCGCCGATCTAGAAGAGGTAGCCAAAGGGCTCACCGCTCACCTACGGGATCTCTTTATTCTCAGCGTTGGATCCGATCTGGGTGACTTGGTCGACGCCTCAGATACCTCCTTAGAGCGCTACCAAGAGCAAACCGCGAAGTTCAACCCCGAGACTTTATCCCGGCTTTTGGACTATGCGGCCACTGCATCAGCTACTTTAAGACGGAGCGAGAACCCAAGACTTACCTTAGAGTTAGCGCTGGCCGACATGGCCCGACTCTCCGGTCTCATGCCCATGAGTGAAATCGTCGAGCGGGTGCTCGCCCTCGAAGAGCGGTTGGGGGGCGTCCCAGAAGCCTCGGACTCGGTGGCGGCCAAAGCCTCTCCTGCAAAAGCGAAGGCGGCCCCTGCGCCTAAGAAAGCGGTGACAGCGCCCTCGGCTCAACCGGTGCGGAAAAAAAAAGATCTTGAGTTAGAAACTCCCGAGCCGGTGGTTGATCGAGCTCCACCCAAGTCGGTTCCTGTCTCTGCGGCTCAAGCAAGTTCCGAAAGTTCGGAGGCGGCTCCTGCCGGAGGCGCCCAGAAACTCACGGGAACCCTTTGGGACGCCTGTCTGGAATCCCTGAAGACGAAGAACATCCGGCTCTGGGGTACGCTTCATGGGGTAAAGGCTCTCATCGACGAAGACAGCGATTCTTTTCAGGTTAAGATTGGCGAACGTCAAAACGCGCTGCAGCGCGAAGCGTTTTCCGATCCGAAAACGGTCACGCTTCTTGAGTCCACGCTCAAAGAAGTTGGCGCACCCAATCCCAAAGTCATGCTGGGCGATATTCAGGAAGGGGCAGTCGATCCTGAGACCAAGTCACCGGAAGATGAACGGGGTATGGGCGAGGTGATGAAGGACGAACCGATTATTCAAAAAGTAATCGATATGTTTAAAGGGGACGTGCTTCCCTAACTCAACGCAAAGGAAGAATTCATGGCAAAGGGAATGGGCAATCTCAACAAGCTGATGAAGCAGGCTCAAGAGATGCAGACGAAGATGGCTCGCATCCAAGAAGATCTGGAAAACCATATGGTCGAAGCTTCTTCTGGGGGCGGTACGGTGACGGTCACGATGAACGGAAAGATGGTGATGCAAAGCATCAAGATCAAACCCGAGGCCGTGGACCCCGAGGATGTCGATATGCTTGAAGACTTGATCATGGCTGCGGTGGGCGAGGCGCATCGCAAGGCGGGCGAGCTGGCGCAAGAACAAATGTCGAAAGCAACGGGTGGTATGAACCTGCCCGGCATGTTTTAGTCGAGCGCCACAACCCTTCAACCAAGAAACCCGTCCATGCAATTCTCAAGTCGTTCCGTAGAGAGTCTGGTCGATGAGCTGAGTAAGCTCCCCGGCGTAGGGAAGAAGAGCGCCCAACGCTTAGCCTTCTTTTTGTTGAAGGCATCCCGCGACGATGCCATGGGCCTAGCCAACGCCATTCGTGCCATCAAAGATGATGTCATCTCGTGTTCGGAGTGCGGCAACTTCACGGAAGATGATCCCTGCATGATTTGCACGGATCCCAAGCGCTCCCGCGTGGTGATCTGCGTCGTGGAGCAGCCCATGGATGTCTTAGCCATCGAAGCCAGCGGAGGCTTTCGTGGTCAGTATCACGTTTTGCGAGGCGCTCTGAACCCTCTCGACAAGATTGGCCCTGACCAAATCCGGGCTCGAGAGCTCGTAGAGCGGGTAAGAAGGGGAGAGATCAGCGAGGTCATCTTGGCCACCAACCCCAATCCCCCTGGAGAGGCCACCGCCTACTTCCTGTCGGACCTGCTCCAAGAATTCTCGGTATCGGTGACCCGCATCGCCAGAGGTATTCCCGTGGGTGGAGATCTGGAGTACTCCGACCAAGCCACCTTGGCGCGGGCCCTTGAGGGTCGAAAGCCGGTAGAAACACAATGAAGCGTTCGCCCAAAACTCCTATGCCCCTTGGGATTAGATTGCTTGCCTCGTTCGGTTTGATCGGCGAAGCTGCACCGATTGCCCCTGCTACATTCGCATCTTTTGCTCTGCTTCCCGTGATCTATCTGTTTTTGGGGTGGAGTTTACCCCTGCAGTTAGCCATCATTGTCGCCGTCTCGGTGCTCGGTATTTGGGTTAGCACGAAGGCTGAGGACTACTACGGTCACGATGGATCGGCGATCGTCATCGACGAGGTGGCGGGGATGTTTGTGACCTTTTGCGCTATCACCCTCGTGAGTCCGACATGGGTTTGGTTAATCGTGGGTTTCTTATGGTTTCGCCTCTTCGATATCGTAAAGCCCTTCCCGGCCGGGCGAGCGCAAAACCTACCCAAAGGCTATGGGGTGATGCTCGATGACCTTTTTGCCGGTGTGTACGCCAATATAGCCCTGCGTTTGTCCATGGAGCTGGCCGCCCGCCTAGGGTGGTAAACCGGGGAATTCCCGGGGAGAGAGCCAATGACTCGAGTAAGCATGATTCTGCTGATTATTCTGGGCGCACTTCGCAGCCTCGCCGTGATTCAGGGAACAGCCTGGGAAGGATGGTCCTGGCCGGGTCCTCTTGAACTCGCCATTGGTTTTATCATGGTTCTCGTTGGCGCTTTAGGCTTTCGAATGCGTCAAGTCCACGGGCTGGTCCTGGTGCTAGCCTTGGCCGCCTTGGCCCAACTGGTCCCAAGCTATTTTCTCTCTGCACGCATTTGGCCTGATCTCGCCCTTTTGATCATCGCCTGTTTGTCTTTTGGCTTTGGACTTTTGGGTTTTGTTTTGGACCGATACTCGGCGGCTCCTGCGGAAGCCCAAACAACTCTCTAAACAACTACAAAAGTGCTGACAGGTTCTGAGGGTTCGTCTTATTATCCCTCGGGTTTGCTTGCTGTCTAATTGATTGTCTACGTGAAGATTAGGAA
>JABDJR010000150.1 GCA_013003415.1 Candidatus Eiseniibacteriota bacterium
AGGTAGACCGGTTTAATAACTGGCTTGCCTCAAGAGGAGTCATCATCGTGTTTGGAATCGGATCTGCCCCCAAGTGCGAAAGCTAAAGTCTTCCGTTCTTGCAGCAGTGCGTCAGCCAACACGAAGCGATCCCCTTCACCACAACTAACTTTCCTAAGAGTTTTCCCATTCTGTTGGTGCGGTTCATGCAACCAACACACCTACGCGTCTGCGTGGGGGGCAGGAGACAGCAATGAAGCAGCTTTGCGCCTTGATTGCCTGTGGTCTTGTGCTGGCGATGGCAGTTCCTTCGCTAGCCATGACACCTCAGACAATCGTTGTGGACGGAGTCAACGATTTCGATCCAAGCAATCTCTGGGATGCGGATGGGGGCGACACCCAAACGCAAAACTGGTGTACCAGCGATCCCGAAGATGAAAGCCCCATGGACCTCGGCGACATCTTCATCACCAACGACAGCAACTTTCTCTACTTTGGCTATGAGTACGACCGCGATTGCTTTGCCTCTCCTGCGGTCAACTTAGGTATTGCCATCGACGTCAATACCGCCGCCGGTAGCACCACCGATGCTTTCAACCGCAAGATTGCTTGGAACAACGTTCCAAACAAGCCCGACTTCTACATCTACGATGTGGTCGACGGGTTCAACTACGAAGTTCTATACAGCTGGGGCGGAGCCAGCTGGAGTGTTGTGACCGACGGTTCCAATGGTTTGGGTATCGTCGACGATACCGGTTTCCAAGAAATGAAGCTCGACCTCACAACCTTGGGCCTTGCGGCTGGGGATACCATCCATGTTGAATTCTGGATGACCCAAGATGGTACCACCAAACCACCCTTGGATGCGGCCTGCTCCGACACGGTTCAAACCTCAACTCCAACCGGAACCACGTTCGATATTCCCGGTGCGGCTATCGAAATGTACGAGATGAAGGCCTACGTCATTCAGGCCAATGTCGACGTCACACCTCCCACGGTCGAGAGCGTGAGTGCGGTGGGTTTTTCTACGGACGCCATGCTTCAAATTGGAACCACCACCACGCAGGTAGACGTTAAGTTCAGCGAGCCCGTGGGAACGGGATCCGGATCTTCCGGAAACTACTCCATCAGCAATACGGCCGCCACGGTGACGGGAGCCTTTGTCGATGGTAGCGACCCCTCCCTGGTTCACTTGTTTCTCTCGGCCCCCATCGGACCGTCTGCAAACTTCTACGACGTGACCGTGATCAACGTCCAAGACGTGGCCGGAAACGCCATTCTGAACAACGGCACCGACAACGTCCGCTCCTTCTTCCTCAAGAAGCTCCGGTTCGAAGGCAACATGAGCGTGTTCATGCTCACGAACTCTTCGCCTCCCGACAGCTTTACGGTTGAGGGGAGTCTTTCGCCGCTGACCTTCACGCCCCTCGACAACGCGCTGATGCAAGACCCGGGTGCCGTGGATAGCATCTACGTAACCGAGGTGCCGCTGAGTGTTTCCAAGAACGAGGGTACCGGCAAAGCCGAGGCCAACTTGGAGTGGAAGTTCCACCACATGATCCAGAGTTTTGAGCCCCGCCCTAACCGTCAGCATCTCGTTTCGAGTGACTTTGGCGATTGCGACACCCTGGCCGCTTTCTGGAACGATGACAACCCAGACGCGGTCACCGACAAGGAAATCGATGTCATTTTCCGCGTCGATGCGAGTGATCTTTCTCCTACGGTCTCCGACACGATTTGTGTTACCGGCGACCAGGCCCCTCTGACGAACTTCGTGCTTCCCGGAACCATGATGCTCGATGACGGTGTTTTCCCCGACGATACAGCAAGCGATGGCATTTACGCGGTCGTGGTGCGCTTCCCCTTGGGGACGTTCAAAACTGTCAACTTCAAGTACACCTTCAACAGCGACTTTGAGTGCTTGGACCAGGGGAATCGAAACGTCTTCCTGAACGATGATCTCTTTGACATCGTAGGGGGAACGAACGGTCCTATCGATCTGCCTGCACGCAAGATCAACCGCTGTACGGTCACCGACAAAGCCATTCAGGTGAACTTCCGGGTCGATTCGGACAACTTCGAATTCTTTATGGGAGCGGTGAATACGGTCGGGGTCAATGGGGATCAGCTTCCCTTGAACTTCAACATCCCTTCGGAAACCGCCATGGCCGATGACGGACTCGGAATCGACGCCATTGCCGACGATGACACCTTCTCGGTGGCGGTTGTGTTCCCCGATTCCTCAAACTTCAACGTTGAATACAAGTTTGTGATCAACGACATCTTTGAGTGCGAGGGCTTTGGAAACCGACTCATCGTGCTTGATGATGTGAACTTCTCGGTCGCCAACCCCATGATTCCGCCGGTAGCGATCTGGGACTATTGCGAGAACATTACGACCGGTGTGGGCGATGAAAACCGCCCGCCGGTGATCACGATTCACCTGTCGCAGAACTATCCGAACCCCTTTGGTTCGCGAACCACGATTCAATTTGACGCGAAAGATGCGGGGAACGCCAAGCTCCAGATCTTCGATGTCGCGGGTCGCTTGGTTACCACGGTTCTCGACCGCCAAGTGAACGCGGGCCTGAATATCGTTCAGTGGGATGGAGTCGATAGTACGAACCGGAGAGTTAGCCCCGGTATCTACTTCTACACCCTGACCATGGACGGAGAGCGAGCTTCCCGCCGCATGGTGGTTACCCGTTAGATTGGATTGCTCTAGATAACGAGTTAGGTCGAAGCAAAAGGAAAGCGCCCGAGCCAACCGGCCCGGGCGCTTTTCTGTGTTACTAAGTTTCCGGCCAATCCGCCGGATCCTCATCAAGGTCTAATCGTCGGCCATATCCTCGTAGGTGCGAGCCTTACCCGGATGCATTTCGCCGGCCTTCAGGCGGCGGAAGTAGTCATGGTAAGAGTCCATGGCCTGCTTCCCGAAGATCAGCATCAACGGAATGTTGGCCACCAACATGACCCCAAGCCCCAGCGTAGTCCACATATCAAGTTCGACATCGGTTTTGATAAAGCCGGTGCAGGTTACGATGATCAAAGCACAGTAGATGACCTTGTAAATCATAACGGCGCTTGAGCCGCCGCCCAAGTACACCACGCCTTGCTCGCCGTAGTACGACCAGGAAATCATGGTGGAGATGGCAAACAACCAGGCGGCCAAGGTGACCAACCACTGCCCGAGGCCTGGCATGGTGCGATCAAAGGCGTGGGCGGTAAGTGATGGGCCTGCGTAGTTGCCGTACACACCGTAACCGCCGCCGTCGGAGAGAATCGGCACCGGAGGCGTACTAGACTCCAAGGTGCCCCAATCCACGCCCCAATTGTCGGCGCCATTGGTCGGTTTCACTGTTCCCAAAATGGTTCGGATATTGCGTCCGGTGTTTTCATCTTCGTCACCAGTGACGAGCATGAATACGGTCTGTCCTTCGCGCCAGTGCTGGTCCCCAGGGGCGATGCGGTGGATCCGTTGGTACTCTTCGGTCTTGTTGCCAAGATCAGGAGTCTCCAAGGTCCACGTATTGGACAAGGCTGTTCCAGCCTCGTCAACCGCCCCAACCACCGAGACCGCACTGCCGGCGGCAAATGTGGTCTCTGCGTTTCGGTTGTAAGCGCCGGTGGAAAGAATAACCAGGGCTGTAATGGTGCACACGACGATGGTATCGATGAATGGCTCGAGCCCGGCCACCACACCTTCGCGCACCGGTTCATCGGTCTTCGCGGCGGAGTGAGCGATGGGGGAGGAACCCTGTCCCGCTTCCGAGCTAAACAGGGCACGTTTGATGCCCCACATCATGGCGTACCCGAAAGTACCGCCAAGAAAGGCTCCTGAAGGCACGGCGGTTTCACCGCCAAGGGCGCCGGGAAGGCCGCTCTTCACGATAAGGGCGAGCATGCTCGGGATCTGACCTGCGTTGGCAATCAATACGTAGATTCCTGCAATCAAATAGATGCTGCACATCAGTGGGACAATGCGGCCGGCCACGGAGCCGATACGCTTGATACCGCCAATGATGACCATACCCACCAGCACGGCGAGGACGATGCCGGTTACGATCTCGGGAACCGAGAAGTAAGTATTGGTAATGTTCGCCACCGACCAAGCTTGGAACATGTTGCCGCCGGTGATGGCTCCGGTGATGAGCGAAATCACAAAGATACCGCCAATGACGGTACCCACGGCCCCAAGTCCCCACTTCCTAAATCCGTCTCGAACCACAAACATGGGTCCGCCGTGCGGGTTATCAGGATCGTCGGTGTTTCGGTAGAGCATGGACTGGGTGACTTCGACCATCTTGAGCGACATACCGATCAGTCCGATCACCCACATCCAAAGCACAGCACCCGGTCCACCCAAGGCAACCGCGACCGCAACCCCGGCAATGTTCCCAAGCCCCACGGTTGCGGATAAGGCCGCTGATAAAGCTTGGAAGTGATTGATGGCGCCGGGATCATTGTGATCATCGAACTTCCCTCGAATCACATTCACACCGTGAGTGAGAGCGCGGTACTGTCCGAAGCCGCTCCAAATCGTGAACAGAACTCCTGTAGCGAGGAGGGCGTATACAACCCACTCGCTGAACAGGTAGCCGTTCAGCATGTTTACGAAATTTTCGATTCCTTGCATTGTGCGTAGGTTCTCCAAAGACCGACGATGGTCGGGTCATGGCGGTATTTCCGGAAAGCAAAGACGCGTCTCCGGTCGATGTATGCCTCGTGAATTCTAGGTGTCGGGAGGCAAGTCTGCGGGTAGTTTATTGAGCGCGCTGAATCCTCGAATCACTCCACCGTAGAGGATAATTCCGGCAATCACCATAACCAGAAGGCCCATGATGGGGACTTCGGAGTAGATGACGGAGAGATTCTGCGTTTGTGTGGAACCGTCGGGCATCTCCGCTCGAAGCGTGACTAAGCCTGCCTCAACCGGCATCCAACTGATTCTTCCCTGAGGGTCGGTTTTCCCTACCAACTGTTCTGAGGCAACGTTGCTTCCGGGGCGATAGGTCGCATAGAGATCAACGCCGGCCGCGGGAGCATCCTCAGTGGTTGTGACCGTCACGTTGACGGGTTCTTGGTTCCGGGGAAATTTTTTAGCGGGCTCGATTCCTGCCCAAGCGTAGGTAGGAGCAAGAGCCGTCAGTAGCAAGGCGGCAAGCAGCGTCATGGGTCTAAAGGAAGAGCGCATTACTGGCTCCCCTCGCTGTACTTGCCTCGCAGCGTAAAGATCAGAGATGCGCCGACGGTCAAAACAAACCACCCCACCAGAATGAACTGGGGTGAGTTGACCATCCAACTAAACCCATCTTTGTAGTTGGGGCCGTAGTCGGAACCATAGAGCCCGGCAAACTCGCCCTTAATCCCCACAATCAGAACGTAGAGAATGAGAGCGGGAATAATGAGTTTGATGAGCCAGTCGTACCATGAGCCAAGGTTGAATCGAGAAGAGCTATTCACGCCCGCGCGTAAGCGTTTGGCGCCGAAAGCCCAGCCGATGAGGAGACACTCCAGAAGTCCTACGATCAAAAGACCATAGCTGAAGGCCCAGTGGTCGACCAAGTCGAGAAGGGTGAGCCCTAGAGTCCCGTCGTTTTCCAGGCCCGGATTCACAACCTGAGGCAAAGTGAACATGGCGCTTCCCACAAATCCGAAAATGCAAAAGAGTCCTACCGCTTTGGCTCTTGAGATTCTGAACTTGTCGATCAGTGAGCTTGCGAGGCCCTCGACCAAAGAAACCGAACTCGACAAGCCGGCCAAAAGTAACAGCAAGAAGAAGAGGAGTCCAAAGGCCATCACCATAGGGTCGCCGCCGGGCATCTGAGAAATCCCGGTGGGAACAATGAAGAACATCATGGAAAGGGTGCTGGCCGCGGGAACCATGGCGAAGGCGAAGAGAATCGAGAAGATGGCGAGCCCTGCAATGTACTCAAAGCCGCAGTTCATGAGCGAGGTGAGGAGTGCGTTGCTGGTCTGGTCGCTGTCCTTAGGGAGATAAGATGCGTAGGCGGTCATGACGCCAAAACCCAGGGACAGAGTAAAGAAGATCTGACTAAAGGCGCCCTGCCAAACCGCCGCGTCTTTCATGACTTCGAAGTTAGGGGTGAACAGCAGCCAGACCCCTTGGAACCCGTTCTCTAAGGTGATGCCCCGCACGATAAGCACGATCATGAAGATCCACATGAGGGGCACAAACACTTTGACCGCAGCTTCAATCGTTGCCACACCGCGGCGCACCAAAATGGCATTCAGGATCCACACGATGGCCACGAAGATCATGGGTTTCCAGCTTGAGAGCATGGAGAAGAAGTAGCCGTGGGGATTGGCCAGCTCATCCATGGCAAAACCCTTGAGGGGCGTTGTCTCCTGCCAGAGTTGCCCGAAGGCGCCTATGAGCATGCCGAGGACCCAGCCCAGAATCGTGATGTAGTAGAACACGATGAAACAGGCATTCATGAGCGCCCACCAGCCCACGAATTCGCCGGGTTTTCCCGCGGCCTTGTGCATGGATTCGGGGAAGGCGCGACGCGTTTGGTGCCCGAGCCCAAACTCAAGGATCATGACCGGGATGCCAATCACAAAGAGGGCGATCAGGTAGGGGAGGTAGAACGCACCGCCACCAAACTTGTAGGCGTTGGCAGAAAAGAAGACGATGTTGCCAAGACCGATGGCGGAGCCGGAGGCAGCCAGGATGAACCCAACTTTAGAACCCCACTGGCCGCGACTCTTACTCAAACAGGCCTCCCTTTCCTTGGATTTCGCGAGAGCCAATTTGTCCGCATCATAGGGGGCCACAGAGGCACTGTCAATCGCCTAAGTGCTGGCATTGCAAGAGCTTCCTTCAGTATACTGGATCTCTATGAACACACCCTCGTCACGCAAACTCGTCATTTTTGATCTCGATGGAACCTTGGTCGACACCTTGGAGCCCACGTTTCACTGCTTTGCCGAGGCGGTGTATCCCGTGATTGGGTTTCGCCCTACGAAAGAGCAGGTCGAGGAGCGCTTTGGCCCCGCCGACCACGAGATCGTTAGCGAATGGGTGGGCCCAGAGCACGCAGAAGCTGCGGTCAAGCGGCTCTACGACTGCTATGCCACCCAGTTCGCCGAGCGCGGCCCTTTTCCTGGAGTCCATGAGCTTCTCCAGGGACTCAAAAACGCCGGCCATGCTCTGGCCCTGTTTACGGGCCGAGGAAGGCCCAGTGCGGATCAGATCCTTCGGAGCATGGATCTCGAGAAGTTCTTTGACGCCACCGTCACCGGAGAAGAGGTGCCCCAGTCCAAGCCGGCCCCCGATGGCTTACTCAAGATTCTGAAGGATTTGGATATTCCCGCCCAAGATTCGGTGTTCATTGGAGACAGCCCCCTCGATTTAGGATCGGCCGAAGCGGCGGGCGTGGAGTTTGTCTTTTTCGCTCCCTCGGAAGCATCTTCCCATCGCGTTCCCGCCCTGCGTCTCACGACGCATCTGGCCGATCGTTTAGAAGAGCTGGGTTTCGGATTGAGATCGATTAGCTAGCTGAACGGAAAGCATCCGACGCCAAGATTGTGGTTCGCCGTTCATTGTTCCGATTTAGTTTTTGAAATTTCTTGTTTTGGAAGTTTGGCTAACTCTTGGCTTAGATTTCGGCTTCGAGATGAATCCGATATTTCTCGCGGAGGGTGCGAGCTAAGCGAGGAGCGTAGAGAAGGTCGTAGGTGTGTTCTTTTCCTGGGAACAGTTTTAGAGCTTGGTCACGCAGTTCGCGGACCATGCGCACAGCCTCGTCTAAGGGCATGTCGACTTCGCGAAGTTCTTGAATCACTTCGTCGACTCGCGCCCTCAGGTGGCGGATTTTTTGATCTTCTTGCAGCTGATTGCTGCGCGTCAATCTGGGTTCCAAAACCATTCCATTCGTTAAAAGTCACACATAAAGTCTAGCACTATTTTCGGCGCGCTTTGTGGCGAGAATGAGTTAAAAGAAACTTGATGCTGCAAAAAAAGTTCCGGCATTAAGTTTGCAAGGCGTTTTGAAAATCAGGGTAAAGCACTGTCTAGCAACATGATAAAGGGCTCTATTTTTTCGTAAACCACTTCGAAACAAAGAATGAAAAACCCAATTCTTGAACACAAAAGCAATGTTCTTGTGAATCGATTGTTGTTTTCGTTTCATGTTCTTGTTGTTTACCAACCGCGCTTCTTGTGCAAACAAGGTATAGAATTTTCTTGACCGTGCCCGTTGTTTTTGGTCGCGACAGAAAACCTTTTGAACCTCATTTTAAGGGATCCGTAGGAATGGGCTTGACTCAGAAACTGTGCTACCTTTAATGCGCTTCCCCACAGATCAAGGACCAATCATGAATCGCGGCATCACCGATCCGGTTCTTCATGAAGAAGAACTCAGCATCGATACAAGTCTTCGCCCACAAAAGTTGGGTGACTTTGTTGGGCAAAAAGCCTTGCGCGAAAACATTTCCATTGCATTAGAAGCCGCCAAGCAGCGGGGTGAAGCGCTCGACCATGTCTTGCTCTATGGACCGCCCGGTCTTGGCAAAACGACCCTGGCCTCCATTCTGGCTCACGAACTCGACGTTCCCATTGCCTTTAGTTCGGGGCCGTCTTTGGAACGAGCGGGAGATCTTGCGGGTTTGCTCACCAATCTGGGAGAGCGCGGGATTCTCTTTATCGACGAAATCCACCGGCTCCATCCTTCCATCGAAGAGTATCTCTACCCGGCCATGGAAGATTTCAACCTTGATATCGTCATCGATCGTGGGGCCGGGGCACGGAGCGTTCGGCTGCCGCTCAGTCCCTTTACTTTGGTAGGTGCCACCACTCGCGCCGGACTTCTAACATCGCCCTTAAGAGCGCGTTTCGGTATGACCCTTCGCCTCGACTTCTATGAGCCCGACGAACTTGTGCGCATCGTTGAGCGGTCTGCTTCCATTCTCAATGTAGGCATCGACAACGATGGCACGCACGCGATTGCTCGGCGCTCTCGCGGAACCCCTCGGATCTCCAATCGTCTGCTGCGCCGCATCCGCGACTTTGCTCAGGTGCGCGCCGACGGCGTCATCACCGGTCAGGTTGCCGAAGATGCTTTGGGCCTCCTTGAGGTTGATGATCTCGGACTCGATCCCATGGACCGACGGTTGCTGAAGGCTCTCGTCGAGAAGTACAACGGGGGGCCGGTTGGCTTAGCCACATTGGCCATGGCGGTGGGAGAAGAGGCCGAGACGCTCGAAGACGTCTACGAACCCTTCCTTTTGCAGCAAGGTTTTATCGAGAGAACCCCACGGGGCCGCATGGCCACGGCTCAGGCCTACAAACATCTAGGGCTTTCCAAACCAGCTACCGGGCCCCAACCCGATCTTTTCAACAACGCCTAAATCTCATGCGTCTCGATGATTTTGACTACAACCTGCCTGAAGAGTTGATCGCCCAAACCCCGCTGGAAAAACGCGACGCTTCTCGGCTCATGGTGATTCACCGAGACCGCGGCACCATTGACCATCGTCATATGACCGACCTTCCTGAGTATCTCCATGCGGGAGATTTACTTGTGACCAACGATACCCAGGTTGTTCCCTGCCGTCTGTTAGGAA
>JABDJR010000173.1 GCA_013003415.1 Candidatus Eiseniibacteriota bacterium
TAGTCCTGCACCCGATCGTCGGAATTGAAAATGGTGAACACATCGTTCTGCGCGGTGTTGTTGGTAATGGTTTCGTAGGCAAACTCGTAGGCGTTGGGAGTCCACACACTGGGGTTGGGCCAGTAGATAGGTTGATGCATGTGCCAGAGGTAGGTGGTGTGAACAGGATCAGCCTGGGCAGACGGCAGAGAGGCGAACGCAAGGGTCAAAGCGATGAGAGGGAGCAGCAAGTTGCGCATGAATCGGAGTCTACCCAATTTCAGTAGACCGGTCCAATAGAAAGTGAGATCCCCTGCCGCCGAAGGGTTTCTGAAATATCTGGAAAATCTACGGCTTTGATTTGCTAGGATTTCAATTCCTCTAAGATCCTACTGCTTCTACAACTCTGGGATCTTGATGCCTCAAAGTGCCTAATAACTCAACAACTAGGGAGGTCCCTCATGAAGAAACTAGCTACTAGTCTCGTAGCGGTTTTGGCTCTCGGTCTCAGCGTTAGTGCCGTAAGTGCCCAAACCGTATCCAGTAACGTCGAAGGTCTGAACGACGGAGTGCTCACCTCGGACCCGCAGGGGCCGTCTGCAACCGCAGTAACCTCCGCGCTTACCTTTATCGATACGTTCACCATCGACTTTTCCGGAGATGGCTTCGGTCGTGCTGTTCAGCGCCCCGATGGCATCGGCGCGGTCGTCGCTGATGCGCTTTTCGCCAATGGTCAGACCGGCCAATACGTAGAGGCAACGACGTGCTGGGAAGAAACCGCCACGAACACCAGTGGTGCGGCCCAGGATTATGAGTTTAGTTTCCTGATCACTCCGCCCTCACTTCGAGTCGGCGACTTTGCCGGCGCTTCCGATCTCAACCCGAATCGCCCAGAGATTTCCTTTGAAGCAACGATTCTCGTCAATGGAAGCGTGGCTTTCACCGCTCAGGCTGAACTGCTTGGTGGAACCGTGTCGCACGTGCTGAATGAAACAGGCACGAGTCTCAGCCCCGTCTTTGTTGGTCCGGGGAGTGTTTTTGGCTACGACTTCTCGCCCTACGCTGATGTGCTGAACCTCGGATCGGTTCCAAATGGCGGCAGCGTCACGGTGAAGTACATCATGAAGGCTCGCGTTGATACGCCTGGTTTTGAACTCGGCGGTCGCGCTCAAATCGGCGATCCCTTCGATCTCGATGGCACGCCAGGGTTCACCGGCGAGCTCATGCCTTCGAGCCCGGTGGCTACCGAAGAAAGCTCCTGGGGCCAGATCAAAAAGGGTCTGAACTAGGAACTGCTCGTAAGAGCAAGTCAAAATGAAAGAGCGGGCGACCTTTTGGGTCGTCCGCTTTCTTTTTGTGAGGTGCTTATTTTTTTACGAGTTGCCAAGACTCAGGTCAGGCAGTGACAGAGCGGTAAGCGATCTCTGTCGCCGGGATCGAAGGTGCCTACTCGGACTTGGGTAGGGGCCTGCGCTTTTCGATGGCTCGGGCCAGGTCGCGATCAACTCGATAGATGTCTCGATAGAACCGAACCTCTCCGTCCTGCTCTTCCACCGTGAAGTAGATCAAGTGAACCGGCACCGGCTCGGGAAGGGTGAAGGTTCGATGCCGTCGCGACTTCACGGCCTTGGAAAACTTCTCCGGCGTCATGAGCGTGTCGGCGGCAAAGGCGAACTCGGCCAGCCGCATGGGGTCTTCAACCCGAACACAACCGTGGCTGTAGCCTCGTGTCCAACGCTTGAAAGCGGATGAAGAAGGCGTATCGTGGAGATAGATCGCAAACTTGTTGGGGAACAAGAACTTCACACTTCCTAAAGCGTTACTTGGCCCCGGCCGTTGTACGAGCTTATAAGGGAAGTCCGTGGCGCTAATGCTTTCCCAATCGACCGTAGCGGGATCGACTTTTTCTGCGTCCCGGCCCCAGTCGGTGAAGATTTCAAAATTGCTGCTGGCCAAATAGGTGGAGTCCTCAAGAATTTTAGTGAGGATTGTTTTTCCGGCCACGGTTGAGGGCACCCGCCAGTAGGGGTTCACCACGACATAACGCATGCTGTCGGAGAACACCGGGGTTTCCCATTTCTTACGACCCACCACCACGCGGATGGTGGTGTCGGGTGCGTCCCCGCCATCCCAAAGCTCAAGTTTGAAAGCGGGAATGTTGACGCGAAGATGGCGCTCGCCAAAGTCTTCGGGCATCCACCGCCACCGCTCCATGTTCATTTCAATTTGTTGAATGCGGTCTTCCACCGAGACATTCATCTCTTCAATCGAGACTCTTCCCGCTTGCCCGTCGACCAGCAAACCACGGCTCTCTTGGAACCGCTTTACCGCTTCTTGCAAGCTCTCGCTGAGAACACCATCGCCGGCAACTGCACTTAGAAAACCCTCTTGGTGGAGGCGCTTCTCCATGGTGGCTACACGAAGCGAATCCGGAGACTTGTCCGGCCGCAAAGTGGGTCCGCCCGGAACCTCAACCCAACCGCCGCCGGCGGCGAGATTGCGGTAGCGCTCTAAGTTCTTTTTGAGATCCTGGTACTCCTTGCGATCGGGGGCGAGTTCGCCAAGGCTTTGGGGAACCCGTCGTCGGTTCAACGCGGTGTGAAGCACCTCATGGGAAGGCATGGGGCGTGGGGTGGAGTACCACGGCAACCGGACGGAGCTGGTATCGACCCGGCCTCGGGTCATGTGGGCCGCGACCACAAAATAGGTTTGGGAGAGAGCGTAGTCCATGGCCATGATGTCGGTTTCGGTGGGCCGACTCGCTCGGAAGGCATCGAGGAGCTTAGCTAGTTCTTCCGGTCGATAGTCCTCGGTGCGGAGCCCTTCGGTGGGGGCGTAGGGAAGCGTGTCCAAAAGATCTTGAGCGTTTGGCTGAAGTTTTCCGTCTTTTATCCAGGCGGGCTGATGATTCCGGGCCTCGTAAAACTCGATAACCGTTTGGTGGACAAGGTCTTCTTCGTAGGGTCCGGCGATGTCGCGGGGGTCCGGGGAAACCTCGGAAAGGTAGATCTGATAGGGGGTTAGGATCGTTTCGGCTTCAGTAGCGAAAGCCCCCGTGGCAGATGAGTCGGCCGGATCTGAAGTGGCGGCAATGGCATAAGGTGCCGATAACCCTAGGAGTACCAGAAGAGCAAACGCGGGCCATCCGTATGGTCTGGGGGAGGTATTGTTCATGAAGTTAGGCATGGATGCCAGGAAGCTCCGGCTTTCTTCTCAGGTTCAGGTCCTTTTGGACGTTTCGCACTATGCAGTTCGGATGCTAAACTCTGCCCGCCTCCGGGACTGGGCTCGATCCAAACATACATATATGCAAAAACAAATTCTAATTCTTGCGGCTATCCTTACAGCTTTTGTAATTGGCGTTCAGCCTCTGAGCGCAGACTCCGCTATTTCATCAGTATCGGCCGATTTTGCCCTCGAGTTCAACGGAGAGTTAGTTCCTTATACTCTCATGTCGACCTTTTTGCTACCGGGGGAAAGCCTGACTGTGCGCGCTATTGCGACCCACGACCAGGAAAGTTTTCTTCCCTCGGTTGAAGC
>JABDJR010000176.1 GCA_013003415.1 Candidatus Eiseniibacteriota bacterium
AGGCCATCGCGATCATGACACGCTGGCGCATACCTCCGGAAAGCTGATGCGGGTACTCATCGACGCGTTGATCCGGATCGGGAATCCCCACCAACTCAAGCATTTTGATGGCGCGTTTCTTTGCCTCTTGCTTGCCAACCTTCTGGTGGAGCTGGATCGCCTCCATGATTTGGTCTCCGGCGGTATACACCGGGTTCAAGGCCGTCATAGGTTCCTGAAAAATCATGGAGATCTCGTTACCGCGAAGTTCTCTCATCTCGTCGTCGGAGAACTTCAGGAGATCGCGATCTTTGTAAAAGATCTCACCTTCCGGGATATCTCCGGGAGGCATTGGAATCAAACGAAGAATGCTCATGGCAGTCACGCTCTTACCGCAACCGGACTCCCCCACGATCCCCAGGGTTTCCCCGGGAAAAACCTCGAGGCTCACGCCGCGAACCGCTTGCACGTCTCCGTCGTCCGTGTGAAAGACGGTGTGCAAATTGTCTATGCGGAGTAAAGGAACCTCAGGGTTCACGGCCTGGACATCGTCTGCCACTAGCTGTCTCCTTGTACTTTCTTCGGATCGAGGGCGTCTCTCAGACCATCCCCCAAAAAGTTAAACGCCAATACGGCGAGAAAAATAAATACCCCGGGCGTCAAAATCCACGGGAACTGTTTCAGCACACTCACCTTTTGAGCCTGTTGCAGCATGTTGCCCCAGGAAGGAATGGGCTCTTGGATGCCGGCCCCTAAGAACGAGAGCGCGACCTCGCCCAAAATGTAGGCGGGAATGCTGATGGTTGCGGCCACAATGACAAAGGACATGGTGTTGGGCAGAATGTGGCGCACGATGATCATCATGGAGGGTACGCCAAGAGCTTCGGCCGCGGTGACGTACTCGTTCTCTCGTAGACTAAGCACCATGCCCCGAATGATTCGAGCCAAACGAGCCCAATAAACGAGAGCCAGAATTCCAATGATGATCAGATAGACAAGATCGGATCGTATGTCCGCGGGGAAGGCCGCGCGCAGAGCAAGAATGAGATAAAGCCCGGGAATCGACATGAGGACTTCGGAAAAACGCATGAGGATATTGTCGACCACCCCCCCGTAATAGCCCGCGATCCCCCCTACCAAAAGACCCAAACTGTAGGTCAGGAGAATACCCAGGAGCCCCACCGAGAGGGATATTCTCCCCCCATGCAACAGTCGACTGTAAATGTCGCGACCTAGAGCGTCGGTTCCAAAGACAAAGAGGTGTCCCGGCTCATCGACTCCAAGCAAGTGGATGTTGGTGGGAAAGAGCCAGAGGAGCTTGTAGTCGGCTCCTCTTACAAAGAACTTAATGGGGTATCGCGTGTCGTCTTCAACCTCACCGTATTTGGTTCGCATGGGATCCACCATTTCCGTGGCGTAAACAAAAGGCCGGTGCCAATTGCCGTCGCGATCACGAATTTTGACTTTGGTGGGAGGATGATTGTTGTGTCGCCGATACTGGGTTTCGTAATCGTAGGGGGACAAGAACCCGGCAAAAAGCACGGCCAAGTAAAACACCACGAGAATGATGCCGCCCCAGACCGCAACTTGCGAACGTCTGAAGTGTTTCCAAAACAAGCGCCACGGGCTTTGAACCGGAGTCTGGTCGCCGTCTTCGCGAAGGTTGGTGGGGACAGTGGTCTCAGCCATGGTTACACCTTGATCCGTGGATCGGAAATGGCGAGCAGGATATCGGCAACGAGGTTACCCACGATCAGCATGGTCGATGTCATGAGCACCGAACCCATCATGAGATACAGGTCGCGGGTTTGAAGCGCTTCGAGCGTAATCCGACCCAAACCCGGCCAGGACATGACCACCTCGACTAATAGGGAGCCGGAGATGAGCGTGGCCAGTGTGTACCCGAACAGGGTAATCAGGGGGTTGATGGCGTTTCGAACCGCGTGCTTCACAATCACCTTGCTTTCCGGAAGCCCCTTGGCCCGAGCCGTGGTGACATAGTCGGCCCGCAGCACATCGAGGAGATTGCCTCGCATTTGACGCATGCGGCTGGCGAGCGGAACGGTGGCTAAAACAATGGCTGGGAGAATCAAGTGATGCAAAAGATCGAGAATCTTCCCCCCAAAACTCAAGGTTTCGTAGTCCATGGAGCGCATGCTTCCCACCGGAAACCAGCCGGTGACGGCCGCGAGCAAAATGAGAAGCAGAGCCAGGAACACCTCGGGTACGGAAATCCCGAGGAAGGCAATCAGCGAGGAAGATTTGTCGAAGAAGGAGTATTGCTTGACCGCAGCGATAATCCCCAGAGGAACCGAAACCACCCAGGTGATTACCGCTGCAGCCAAACCCAAAAGAAGCGTGTTGAGAAGCCCGGTCTTCAGAACCGTGAAAACGGGCTGATGGCGACTGAAAGACTCACCGAAATCGAGATGGAACACGATGTTCTTC
>JABDJR010000183.1 GCA_013003415.1 Candidatus Eiseniibacteriota bacterium
CAAGAACACGGTGTACTCGGATCAGCTTCCACGCGGCCCCGAGACCGTGAACGACCAAGACGACGAAGCCTACGTGTCCGATGATTTCTTCGCCGGAGGACAACCCGGTGGCAAGCGCACTCCCTACAGCTTTGCTCAGGGACGCTACGGGAAACTGCAAGCCGATCCCATGTTGCGAGTGGGTTGGGACTATCGCGGGGCGATATTCCTTCCTGGAGGCGGCTATGGCGGTCAGGCCCTCGTGTTTCCCATGCAAGCTGATTTGCACGCCGCCTTCCAACCCTACGAACACTTCACGCTTTTGGCCAATGTTGGTGCGCGCGGGCGCAGTGAAGGTGTTGAAGCGGTCTTCGATGATCCCAAAACGCCCTACCTTCGCGAAGCCTTCCTCATGGTTCACGAGCTTCCGTACTTGGCCTATCTCAAAGCGGGACGTTTCACCCCAACCTTTGGTCATCGTCTCGACGATCACACGAGCTTCATTCGGCGAGGACTGGGCCTCGATGCTTCGCTTCCCGAAACCCGAGTGACCGGTTTCGAACTCGGCGTGAATCCCAACTATCCTTACCTGAACATCGCCGGGTTCTGGGGAAGCAGCCCCGACCGAGCGCCGTCCGCGTTCGATATTTTCGACACCGACCCCGGGTTTGGTACGACCATGAACGTTGGTTACCGCCACATGGGTTGGAGTCTTGGTTTGAGCGGCATGAAGCGAAACCGTGCGGTTGAGTTTGGGGGAGATCGTGCGGCCTGGGGATTGAACGGTGCCTTCAACCCCTGGTACTACAAGCGGGGGCTACCCTTTACCTACTTGTTTGAGATTGATCGGGGGGAGCAGGAGCGCTTCAGCGGTTCCATTCAGCAGTCCTTGATCTTCTTCCAAGAACTCAGTTGGCTGGTTACGAACGGTGTGAACGTGCTGGTTGGCCACAACTACGAAGATCCGGATCGCGATGTGGCCTACGACGAGGCCCATCGAGGGCATGTGGGGCTACAGATCACGCCGGTTTCCGGATTCACCATCGACACGCGGTTTAGAGCTTTGTTCCCACGCCGCGACGAGCGGTTTGTATTCGAGGCGCCCAGCCCCGATGCGGCAGACTTGTTTATTCAGTTCCATCTCTGGAACTAGATGTGATCGTTCTAGGCTAGCTCAATCAACCTAGTCTAAACGAAAAAACATTCGTCAGATTGCGCGGGCAACGGGATACTCTCAAACAACGGTCTGGCGAGTTCTTCAGGTACACAACCGAAAGTAACCCTTGTGAATCGATACATGCTTCTTGCGCTTGCCTTCTCTCTGGCAACCCCCACCCTAACTCAGGGGCGCACATGGAAAATCGAAGTCGATGGGCTTGGTGGTGCACCCACGATTCAAGCGGGAATCGATAGCGCGGCGGTGGGAGATACGGTTCTAGTTGGGCCGGGAACGTACTTTGAAAACATCAGCTTCAAAGGAAAAGACCTTTCTCTTATTGGAGAACGAGGTCCTCACTTCACCATCATTGATGGAAGCGAAGGAGATGACACCGTCGTCTTCTTTCCCGGCGGAGAAACGCGAGATTGCCTCTTGCACGGTTTTACAATTACCGGCGGAAGGGGCGCTAGGGATCCTGGATCCGCACGCGGAGGAGGAATCTACTGTCCGACAGGCTCACCAGTTATCCGAGGGAATTTGATTGTTGGCAACACAGCAGATAGGGATGGAACAGGAACCGGTGGGGGGATGACGGTTGGGCGCGGAACTCTTGCCAAGGAAATCCCGGCACCACTCATTGAGAACAATACCTTTGAGAACAACGTTGCAGTCGGAACTGGGGGTGCTCTTACCCTCCAACATACGAGGGCCATCGTACGCCTGAACAAGTTCTACAAAAACAGAATTCTGGTTGGCGACGGAGGGGCAATTTTTCAGCAACAGATTCGCCCTAGCGAGGTTGTTCTAGAGGACAACGAATTCTGGGAGAACCGAGCAAATGATCACGGTGGCGCTATCCATGTTGATCACATTGGGCCTGGGGCTGGCCCAACGACGATTACCGGGAACTTGTTGGTTCGAAACATAGGTGAGGGATTAGACCTCGGTGACACTGGATCAGGAGGTGGAATATATGTATT
>JABDJR010000025.1 GCA_013003415.1 Candidatus Eiseniibacteriota bacterium
TACCAACATGGGAGAGGCTCAAAAAGCGGTGGAGCTGCTAGAGAGTGCCTCCGCATTTATCGAAAGCATCGGAGATACGGTTGTTTACCACCGAACACTTGTCCCCAAAGCTGAGGCCTACCGACAACTTGGTGATACAGAAAAATCAAGGCAGTTGCTCGCCGACGCGCTACAGCACTACGAAGATTGGCGGCGTCGCCAGAGTGATCCCACAAGTGCCGCCGGCCTCTTTCTTCGCGGAAGCGACGTGTACGGCGCCTTGGCCCTGGTGGCCCGAGATGAGGGCAAGCTCGACGAGGCCTGGAACATGTGCGAGCGCGGCCGGAGCTTTGTACTCAAGGAACGGTTGGCGCCACGGGCTTTTGAAGAGCCCATGGAGCTCGCCGAGGTTCAAGAGTTTTTGGCTCAGGCGAACGGAACCTTAATTCACTACAGCGACCCTACGGTGGGAGCCCTTTATCGCTTTGTGATTACGCCTACGGATATACGAATGGACGAGATTTCCAGCGTGCAACCCTTGGCTCTGGAAGCGCACAATATTCTCGACCTCTTTGCCGCCGGTGAATCCGATGAAATTTGCGCTCCCGGCCTCGATCGATTGGGAAAGAAGTTGCTTGGCGGAGAGAGTGCTCCCGAGATCTTCGGTGAGCGTGTTTACATTGTTCCACCGTCTCAGCTGGAAGGGTTCCCTTTTGAAACCCTTCCCTTTGACGGGGTCCCCTTTGGCGAGCAGTTTGCGGTGACGTACCTCCCTTCCGCCTCGACCCTTCGCATGGAGCAGGGTTCGCCGGCCGCAGGCATGTTGGCGGTTGCCGACCCAATTACCGATCCTGCCAATCTTAATGATGGACCGGGAGAAGTTTTTCGTGGGCTGCGAGAAACGCCGCTGCCTTATGCTCGTGCAGAGGTCGATGCCATCAAGTCTTCCGAGGCCGTGGTTCTCATGGGCGAAGAAGCAAGTCGCGCTAACTTATTGGGTCAACTCGAAAACCCCTTCGCGGTTCTGCACATCGCAACTCACACGCTTGTCGATCCCGTGAATCCGGCCCGCTCCGCTTTGGTGTTGGCCCAAGACGGTTCCTTGTCGGCCGAGGAGCTTGAAAAACTCTCCGTTCAATGCGATTTGGTGACTCTGAGCGGTTGCCAAACCAGCGGTGGTTTCACCTATCTTGGAGAAGGTGTTTTCGGCTTAGCCCGTTCGTTTCTATTGGCGGGAGCAAAGACCGTCGTCTCGAGTTTGTGGGATGTTGAAGATCGTGCGGCCAGCCGATTCATGACGTTGTTTTATGAAGCTCTGCGTTCGGGCGAAGCTAAGGATCAGGCTTTACGGACGGCTCGAACCGCCATGGCCAAAGAAGGGTTTCCTCATCGCGACCGCAGCGCTTTCGTGCTTGCGGGAGTGGGGACGGGCACCGTGGCCCTGGGGGCCCGGGCTCAGAATACCTTCGACCCCAATGAGATTTTCCAGAACCCCATTTTTGCGGTGGGCGTGTTACTCACTTTGTTGTTAGTCGCCGCCATGGCCATTAACGCTATGCGTGGGAGTCGGCGCTAAAGCGGCTCAAAGTCGAGAACAACCGGCGTGTGATCCGAAGGCTTCTCGAGTCGTCTGAGGTCCACGTGCACCTCGACCGCGTTGAGTCCCGATACCACCGGCCTGGTCACCAGCAAGTGGTCGATCCTTAGCCCCTGATTCCGACCAAACATTCCCTGCCGGTAATCCCACCAGGAGTAGACTTCCGCGTCCTGGTTGTAAACGCGAAGGGAATCGCGGAGCCCCCAGTTCAGAATGTTGGTGAGGGCTTCTCTTTCGGGAGTGGAGCAAAGATTCTTCTCGCGCCAGCGATTGGGATCGTAGACATCTTTGTCTTCGGGAACAATGTTGAAGTCGCCGCACAAGACCAGCGGGGCCTTGGGGTCGCAGTGATCATCTAGGAACTGGCGCAGGCGACCCAACCACTTGAGCTTGTGTCCATAGTTGGGCGAGTCGACTTCACGACCGTT
>JABDJR010000217.1 GCA_013003415.1 Candidatus Eiseniibacteriota bacterium
CTGGTGTTCCACGCCGTATTGCTCGGCCTCAACCAGATCTTTGTCATCTGTGAAAACGACCTTCAGTGCGATGGGCTCGGTTCGATCCGGATGGGTTGCCTTGTAGACAATCCCGGCATGTCCCTGACCTAAGATTTCTATGGCCGTATAGCGTCCGAATCTCATGGATCATCTCCCGAGTCGTCGCTGGAGGCCGCACTTAGAACGCGAATCAGTTCCTTCTCGGGGCCGGCTTTCAGTTGATTCTGACTCTCATACTCTTCCCACTGAGCTGCGTTCTGAATCCACAAAGCCTCCGTAGTGGAAGATTCCACCAGGTTTTCGGTTAGGGTTGGCGCCGCCGAACCCAGGATCTCAATTCCGGGGAGAAGAGCCTCAACGCCGTTGGCAAGAATACGGTTCCGCTCAAGCACGGTGGTGGCTAAGCCGTCGATGAGAACACCACGCCCGAGGTTGTCATGAAGATAGCTGCTGCGAATGGTTGAGGCATCTTCGCCATAGATTTGTATTGCCGCAAAGTCGGTTCCCGTAACTTCGACATCGAACACGGTGACGGCGGCGTTTTCCAAATGAATCCCCACATTGAAACCAGGGCTTCCGCCGGACCCCAAAGCTAAACCTTCAATCGTTCCGCTCGACACATCCTTCACCAAGATTCCCGTACTAAGCCCCACGGGGAGCGAGTCGGGTCGCGCCAGGACCGCCGCTTGAGGAACTCGACTGCGCAGATGCACGCCGTCCTTCATGATCAGGATTTCTTTGTACTCTCCGGGAAGCAACTCGACCGTATCTCCAGGCTTGGCCTGACGCATGGCTTCGCCAATGGACTGGAGATGCCCCTCGCCCACGATCAGGGTCTGAGGTGGAGTCACGGCATCAAACAGGGGCGGCATGCGATCTCGAAAAAACCAACCGCCGGCGAGCAAAGCCACCGCCAAGAGAGTCACCACCCAGGGCGTCTTAGAGCTTGCTCGATCCCATGATCGCAGGGGTCGGAGGTCGTGGCTTGGGGCACCAAAGGTGGGCTTCGGTTGGGATGGGTTAGCCGTCGCGTGCGTTTCCCTCATCGGCCGTGTTTCAAATTCGTCGCCCGGGGTTGGCTCGGTCTTTACTTCGGAGAGATCCTCAACCGACACAACATTTTCAAACCCTTCCCGAACAACCAGCACCACAGAGACGTTGTCTTTGCCTCCTCGCTCGTTGGCAAGATCGACCAGGCGTTTTACCGCAGTCTGGGGCCGAGATGCGTTGTCCAAGACCACGTCCTGAATCTCGTGAGAAGCCACTAAGTCGGTAAGGCCGTCGGTGCACAAGAGCAGGGCGTCTTTCGGCCCACTCAGAAACATGTCGTAGTCAATGAAATCCGAATCATTGGGATGACGCGGCTCAGAACCGATGTCTCGGTAGATCTCGTTCCGATTAGGATGGGCCATCGCCTCAAGTTCGGTGATATGGCCTTCATCTTCCATTACTCCCACCGGAGAATGATCCCGAGTGAGTTTAGTTATGGTGCCTTCGCGAAGCAGATAGAGTCGGCTATCGCCAACATGAGCCACATGAAGGGTTTCTCCCTCAAGGAACGCCACCGTGGCGACGCAGGCCATGCGAGCCAGCTCAGGGTTTTGGTCGACGTGTTCAAGAATGCGTTGGTTAGCCAAAGCAATCGCTTCGCGCAGACGCTCTTCGGGCGATCCCTGGGGATTTCTGAGCCGGCTTTGAATTTGCTCTTTGGCAATGCGTGCCGCGACTTCACCCGCAGCCTCTCCCCCCAAACCATCGATGACCGCGAACACACCACGATCCTCATCGCAAAGGATGGCGTCTTCGTTGTGGGCGCGAATACGCCCGGTGTCCGAGACCGATCCGGTATGAAGAAGGGAACTCATGCTGCGGAAACCTTAGGAAATCCGAGATTCAAATTCGAGAACGACCTTACCCGCCAAACCAATGCGGGCACGCACGGGTAACCGCGTCCACTGCACCAAGTCTTTGGCCGGAAGCTTTTCCCCGTTCACGCTGGTTCCCAAACTGCTGACATCGAGGATTTCGAAACCGTTTCCCGCAGGAACGCGTCGGATGCGAACATGTTTTCGGGAAACATCGACGGGACAAACCACCTGAAGATCCGCCCACACATCGGCCCGGCGACCAATGAGGATCTCGTCCTTGGTCATGGCGTACTCGTGAGAACCGCTATCGTCGGTGAAGGCAATGCGCGCGAGGACGTCGAGGGTTTTGGTATCTCGTTTGGACGTCTCCCCAATGCGTTGGGTGCGCGAGATGCGGACGGTGTCCGAGCCCTTCGCGTAGGTGCTTGAGGCCTTGATCGCAAGTTGGGAAGCGACTTCGATTCCTCCCCTTGGAAAGGACTCGTCGGGGTGGGGATCGATCCGGATATCCCAGCGTGGCCCTGCCCTCTCGTAGGTCATGGCCTCCGTTTCGGGATCCCCCTGAAGAAGCTTGTTGAAAGCGCCAAGCTTGGCCACCTTCTCGAGGGGGCTTTCGTCTCGCCCGGCGTTGAGTTCACTCAGCGCCCTGTCCAACCTAAGAGACGCTTCGACCGCGAGTTCACCCTCGATCGTCATGAGCCGCTGATGATCGTTTGGGTGGAGATAGACCTGGAACAAGGAGGGAGCCAGGGTCTTGGTATAGAGCGGCTCCAGGCTTTGGGTCATGTTATCGACCACCGCCTCAATCACATCCCGCCCCGTAGCCCGCTTATCTTCCATGAAATGCCCCTCCCTGGATTGCCGTACGCCGTTCTCCGCGCAAGCGGAGCCCTCAACGTCTTTAATACGAAGAAGTGATGGGCGAGGTTCCAAGATCGCTGAGCCAAACCGGCCCTTTGAGCCAGTTTAGCAAAAGCGCATCTATTTGGGAGGCTGGCCTAGGAATGGCCGAATTAGCGCGTAGCCCGGTCCTGAAGCGTTTGAACCATGATCGGGAGAAACCGCTCCGGGGTCATGAAACGACTGCCCCCCCACTTCTCAAGGAAGGGCTCTAAGGGGTTGGCCTCGGTGATCTCTTCCATGGACTTGCCGTCCTGGACTAAAGGGAGAACAGCATCTCGAACCCCTTTGAGCATGGTCAAATAGTCTTCGAGCTCGGCCCGATTTGAGAGGACTCCGTGCCCGGGGATCACTTTGGTATCGCCGTCGCACATGGGAAGGATGGCCTCAATCGCTTCGATCAAACCTAAGAGCGAACCGCCTCCATCGGTATCAACAAAAGGAAACGTCCCCTGGAAGTACAAATCTCCCATGTGAACCACGTTGGCTTCGGTGAAATGCAAAATGGCATCCCCATCGGTGTGAGCGTTGGGGAAATGCTTGGCCTCGACGGTGTGCCCATTCAAATGAAAGGTCATGGTTTCGTCGAACGTTACGACGGGAAGCGCTGCTTCGGGGGACGCAGGTACGTCGCCGCCCAGGATCGTCTTGGCGATGCTCATGCGATCGCGCACATGACGGTGGGCGACAACCACGGTCCCTGTGGCCCCGAGGTTTTCGTTACCGCCGGTGTGGTCGCCGTGGTAGTGGGTGTTGAGCACGAAATCGGGGCGACCGCCGCCGGCCGCCGTGACCGCAGCGAGGATCTTGTCGGTCAGCGGCGCGAACTGGTCGTCGACCAGGAACGTCGCTTCGGGACCGCTGAAAAGCCCGATGTTGCCGCCCTGGCCCTGCAGCATGGTGATGCCGTCGGTGACGGGCGTCGCGGTGATCTTCACGTCGTCC
>JABDJR010000241.1 GCA_013003415.1 Candidatus Eiseniibacteriota bacterium
CCCTCACGCTTGACCCCGAGTTCAGTATGGCCTGGTTGATGCTGGCCCGCCTACGCTACAACGAGGGCGAGTACGAACTGGCCACTGAGCTCCTAGAGAAGGCAAAAGCTAACCGCGATGCCCTAACCGGTCTCGAACAGCACTTCATTTCGATTCTGGAGGCCCGCCTCGCACGCGATGACGATGCACTCCAGGCAATGATTACGCAGCTTATTCTTGACTACCCCGACAATGTGGAAGCCTTGTGCTTCGCCGCCAATCGCGCGTTTTTCAAAGGTGATACCGAGGAGGCCGTGGTTCTTTACGAGCGTATCCTGCGGGACTTCCCGCATCGAGGTGAAGCCTACAACATGATCGGCTACGCCAAAGCCGAACTCGAAGAGTGGGATGCCTCCGTGGAGGCGTTCCAAAAATACACATTTTTGTATCCGGATCAACCCAACCCCCATGACAGCTTGGGCGAGCTTTACCTAAGGACCGGTCGTTACGATGAAGCCCTGTCCGAATTCGAGAAAGCCATTCAGATCAAGCATGATTTCGGTTGGGCCTGGTACCACCGCGCTCAGGCTCTGTTTGCGACCGGGCGATTCATGGAGGCTCTGGAATGTATCGCTGAGGGACGAGAAGCCGCTCCTGGCTCCCCGACCGATGCCGGTTGGAGCCGGACGGAAGCGGTTGTCCATATTCACCGCGGAGACATCACCGCCGGTCATGACCTCATGAACGAGACGATTTCCGCGCACCCCAACATGGCGTCCAATTTCTTTATTTCCTGTCGGCTCTATGCGGAAGAGGGCAAGCTCGATCTGGCCCGAGAGCGGTTACAGGACTTCATTGAGATTGCCTACAAGGACGCGAGCGAAGAGAAACTCGAGAAGATGAGGGACGACTACGCCTACAACGAACTTTCGGCTTTCATTGCAATGCAGGATGGAGACTGGGAATTGGCACTAAAGCACCTTACCGCCGCCGACGGGAAATCCGAAGCTTGGTGGCTAGCCGAGCGTGTGCGCTACGAAAGAATGCAAGCCTTGGTGGAACTTGGTCGTGCTACGGAGGCCCTTGAATACGCAAAGGACGAAATTTTCACGATTAACCCTGTTCAATCCAACGCAAACTATTGGGCCGGTCGCGCCAACGAAGATCTTGGGGCCTTCGAAGAAGCCATCAAATATTACGACCGCGTGCTCAATGTCCTGAACTTGGCCGATCGTGATCATCCCCTTGTTGAGGACGCCCAAGAAAGAAAGGAAAAGCTACTCACCACGTCCTAGACCCTATTCCCCACTCGGCTCTTGCTTCGGCATCATGCCGTACTTAGGCACGGCAAAGCTGTCGGGCTCGGCGGCGAAGGCGGTATGGGTTCCCTCTGAGGCGAACATAAAGCGCTGGCCTTGGTGCGTCAGGGTGGGAGTGTCTTTTCCGGGTTTAAAGCGGGTCATGTCTACCGGGTCTCGCAACACCCCACAGTACCGCCTCACATCTTCTTCAAACTTCTTTTTGTTTTCTTGATTGGCAAAGTAGAAAAGTTCGTAGTTGATCTGAAGCTGGTGCTCCTTGTCTACCTTTGCGTTCTTGTGATTTTCCACCGCGCAGGTGGGCTGAATCTCCAACTGATTCAAATACGTTTCTGAGTCTTTCACGAAGACCTTTACACAAGGGGTTCAGCAAAAACCGATCGGTTTCCCGTTCACGTAAATCGGAGGCATCCGTCGGTTTAGCTTGACCTTCCGTACCGGGCACCGATCATTCAGAGAAACTTGACCGTCGGCGAAGCGAATACGAGGAAACTCCGCTTCAGGTTCAATAAAGTCAATAGAGCCATTCTCGCTGACAATCTGAGCATTCTGCTCTGAACAACCAGGAAGGACGGCGACAAAGAATATGGCCGCGATGAGGGTTTGTTTAAGTCGCATGAGCGGAGTATAGATCGGGCGAATCAAAACACCAGTAAACAGACTGTAAAACGCATCCGGCTAAGATTTTCTTTGGGTCGGGGCAAAACGATAGTGAGACACACAATACTCCTGCCCGTTATCAATTCCGAATAGCTCCGCGCACGCAAGGTAGAACAAGCGCCAACGCGTCCACCACAGATTGGCGTGGGATTCGCCATAGGTCGATCTGAAAATGGGGAGAAGCGCGTCCTTCTGGGAATCCATCCGCTTTAGCCAAGCGTTGGCCGTCTTCTCGTAATGGGAACCAGACTCGGTCCAGTGATCTTCAATGGTAAAGATGTCGTCAAAGCTCTGGAACAGATCATCACTGGGCATGGTGCCTCCGGAGAAGAAGTATTTGGCCATCCAATCCGAGGGACCCTGCACCTCAAAGTGATAGGGATATCGGCGATGAGCAAATACATGAACAAAAAACCGGCCATTGGGCTTCATCCAGCTTGATACCCGCCCAAAAACCAACCGGTAATTCTTCACATGCTCAAGCATTTCCACAGAAACAATCCGATCAAATGTTTTCGTAAACTCAAGGCGATTGATATCTTCTGTTTTCAAATCAAGATTGCTTAACCCCTGCGCCCATGCCTTCCTCAGAATGTACTCTCCCTGGGACTTGGAATTCGACACAGCCGTGATACGGGAGTTGGGAAAGCGCTTGGCCGCAT
>JABDJR010000248.1 GCA_013003415.1 Candidatus Eiseniibacteriota bacterium
GTGTGGAACAGATCGGGATGGTCTTCCCGCCAGCTGGAGAGATCGTTTTCGCAGGTGGTGACGAAGCGATCTGGGTGGGGATCCTTGTTCAAGACCTGGAGGAGCGTGTCGGCAAAGGAGCCTTCGAGTTGATCTAAGTGGTGCAAGATCACGGTTTGCTTCTTGTTTCCGATCGCTTTTAGCCACGCGCTTTCATTGTCGGGAGTGTGAAGCTCGTCGCAGTTGAATTCCTTGGGGGGAAGTTCGAACTGGCCGCGACTCACCAGCACATGGCGGGCAAGGTGTCCTTTGCCGGTGCCTCTTTCGCCTTGAATGAACACGGGTTCCCGGTTGGCAACCGTGATAGCGGTTTGCCGCTCAAGAGCTTTGACCCCGGAGGAACACCCGGCAAAGAGGGGGAAGGTTAGATCCGTGAAGTCCGGCGCGGATTCGCGACCATCTCGCAGGGTTCGGACTTCTTCGATGAGTTGGGTTTGACGATCCAGCGTATGAAGGAGCCCGGCAAGTTGATGAGCCACCGTGCCTAGCCACTCGAAACCCTCTTGAGATAGCTGGGTCTTCGTGAAAATGGCGAGCACACCGAGGGTTTCCCCGTTCGCCACCACCGGGTAGCCCCCAAACCCGCGAATGCCCTCGCGCCGTGCCCACTCCGGTGCGGAAATCCATGGGGAAGAGCCGCAGTTGTCGGCAAGGTGGATGGGTTCGCCCGAAGCGGCAATGTGGCCGATCTTCCCTTGGCCCAGGGCAAAGCAGTGGTAGTTCGCGTCGGTGGAGTTGGGTTCGCCGGCAGAGGCGGCAAGGTGCAGGGGGGCTAGAAGATCAACGTTCTCGACACAGCGAGAGCAGGACTCCCCCGGTTTGAGGAGCCAAAGTCGCGCTAAGGCAACCGGCGGGGTACTCGCCAGGCGCCCGACCACAAGGTCTTGCAGGGCCTGCGAGTCTGTTTGTGCCGCCATGGCTACCAACAGCTCTCGTACGGTACTGACTTCGGACTGGATCCGTGTCTTAAGCTTCATCCCATGCGCATCTTGCACGAGATTTCGTAAACCAACAAGATGGAAAGCGAAGGGAAAGGGCTGAGTAATCAGTGAGGAGCGCGTTGATGATGGATTTTGACGAAATATCGTAAGCAAGAAAGCTATGAAGACATGAGTGCGAATCCGGAGCCGGCAACCATCAATAACGAGAATTGTTACTGACGAAAATTCGTAAAAAATCATTACGAAATATCGTTAGTTCGTAAGTGAGTTGTGCGAAGCCCAAGCCCACTCTATGATCCAGCGACTGAAGGAGAGCCCATGACCGAAACCGATGCCGTCCATTCCCTGAATTCCGGGCCCGAGATCGAAATCAAGATCAAGGGCTCGCGGTTTCTGGGGCGGGCCTTTGAGGCGGTCACCGAAGACGAGGCTCGAGTTGAGCTGGCGGCTCTCAAGAAGAAAGCCTACGACGCCACCCACCATTGCTCGGCCTGGAAGATCGGTCCTCCGGAAAAGCCCATCGAACGCCACGACGACGACGGCGAACCCAATGGCTCCGCCGGCCCTCCTATTCTTGGGGCCATCCACCAGTCCGGGCTGATCAATGCTCTGGTGGTGGTGACGCGCTACTACGGGGGAACCAAACTCGGGACCGGGGGCTTGGTGAAAGCCTATGGCGAAGCGGCAAGGCTTGCCTTAGCCGAGGCGCCACGGAAAACACTTTGGCGCCGAGAGAGTTTAGTCATCCGTTGCGCCTTTGATGACTTAGGCCCGGTGGAAACTCTGGTGGGGAAAGCGGCGGCCCACACTCTGGAAGTTGAGCGTGTGTTTGAGCCGGAACCCGAAGTGCGGCTGGTCTTGAAGCAGAGTCGCGTGGATGACTTGGCGAATGCGTTAGTGGAGGCAACCGCGGGTCGGGTGAAGTTGGAACGGGAATCGTTAGGGATCGCTTAGCGACAGCTCTGCTGAATAACTTAGATTCTGTCTAGGCGCGCTTTTTTTCTCTCCGATTCACGCTGACCTTGACCTGTCGATTTCCTGGCCCTGAGATCTTGTAGCTACCATATTGGCTACGAGTTGCCGAGATTTGGATATTAACGTTTCTACCCAAAGCAAGAAGGAATCTAATGAGCCGGTCGGTCGAGAACCCGCGAAGTTTGCCGTTGATCAAGTCTGAAACATTGGACTGAGGAATCCCCAATATCTTGCTAGCCTCTCGTTGCGTTAGCTCTCTTTTTTCGATCACCTCGACAACACGCATTGCAAGCTCAGCCTTTGCAAGTCGTTGGTTAGCATCTGCGAACCCCAGGTCCTCAAACACATTGCCTGTACTCGCTTCGAGCTTTGGTTCTTCTTTTTTAGCCATTCTCTCGTTCCTCAATTACCAGCCTGAGTCGTTTACGAATCACTTCAAGCTCCCGGTCAGGAGTTTTGATCCCAGATTTCGACTTCTTCTGAAAGACATGGAGCACATAGACAGTATCGGCAAACCTAACTGTATAGACGGCTCGAAAGGTGTCCCCGTCATGATTTTCAACGACTTCTAGGACTCCTGCGCCTCCGAACCCTCTTAGGGGCTTTGCTTTAGGGTGCTTTTGCCCTCGTTGGGCGTATCGCAAAGCGAAACCGAAAACATCCTTCACATCTTCAGGAAGGACTTGAACATCCTTTCTCGACGATCCAACCCAGACCAGTGGTTTATCGGTAACCATGATACCAATATAGGTATATTCGCGCTTAGTGTCAATTCATCTTCAGGGGGCTGTGGTCAGGTCAAAACAACAAAAACTGTTACCCAAGTATCAAGCTTTGCCAATTCTTGTTGTTGGAGTCGACGTGACATAAGAAAAACGGGTGCACCCCAAAAGGAACGCACCCGCCTTAATTCTAAAAATCGCAGACTCAAGGCTGTGCTAGAGACGAACTCTATACCGAATCCGAAGCCTAGGCCGAAGCCTGCGCCGAGACGGAAGCCGAAACCGTGGCCGGAATCTCCAACGCCACCGCCGCGGCTTGAATCGTGGCCGCAACCCGGACCGCATCATGCACCGCGTCTTCGGTGAGTCCGCCCTTAAGCACCACCGGTTCGTGAGACTGAATGCAAGCCTCACATCCGTTGATGGCACTCACGGCGAGAGAGAACAACTCAAAGTCGGCTTTGTTCGTGGCCGGCTTCGCCATGCGGTTCATGCGGAGCCGCGCGGGCTTCTTCGAGTAGGCATCTTTCCCAACCATGTGGCGGAAGCGGTAGTACACGTTGTTCATGCCCATGAGCGTGGCCGCAGCCAGGGCATCGTCAATGAC
>JABDJR010000262.1 GCA_013003415.1 Candidatus Eiseniibacteriota bacterium
CCATCCTTCCGGTGCGGAAACCGGACCGTTGGGGTGGAGCCGATCAGGCCTTTCGAGTTCCTGACAATGAGTTCTTGGCCAAGGTCATGGAGTCTTTTGGGGAACCGGTACTGTCGACCAGTGCTAACCGAAAAGGGGAGCCGCCGGCAAGATCGGGCCAGGAGCTTGAAAAAAACCTGGGAAAAACGCTGCCGTTGATCATCGATGCGGGCCCCTCACAAGCAAAAGAACCGTCCACTCTTGTGCGCTGGATAGGCGAAAAGAGCGAAATTCTAAGGGTTGGGGCATACCCCACCGAGGGTCTTCTTGACCCGCCCTCTGAGGCTCCCTAGAATCGACAGGATGAAAAACGGATTCCACATTATTTTCCTATGCACGGGCAATATTTGCCGTAGTCCTATGGCAGAAGGCATCTTACGAGAATCACTTGATCCTCGTTGTCTGTCCGCCCCCACGAATGTTTCCTCTGCCGGCATGGCGGCGCCGGTTGGCGCAGCCGCCAGCCCAAACTCAGTAACCGCATGCGCGGAAATCGGCGTCGATATCGCTTCCCATCGTGCCACCCAACTCACTCCAGACTTGGCGGATCGAGCCGATTTGATTCTTGCTATGGAGTTGCATCATCTCTATGCGGCTCGGCAGTTGGCCCCGCTCGCATCGGAAAAGATGCATTTATTGAGTCAGTTCGCGATGGGTGGAGGATCACCCATGGGGGTTGATGATCCGATTGGTGGCAGTCTCGATGAGTACCGCGAGTCCATGCAGACTATTAAACATTATGTCGACCTGGCTCGTCCCAGAATCGAGGAAATGATTCTTGTAAGAATGGAGGCTTAGTTATGGCTGCACCAAAGAGTCCCCTAGCCCGCAGTGAAAAGATTTGGTTCGACGGCGATCTGATCCCTTGGGATCAGGCACAAGTTCACGTACTCAGCCATGTGCTTCACTACGGCTCGAGTGTGTTTGAGGGGATCCGTTGCTATAACGGTAAGAATGGCCCTCAGGTCTTCCGTTTAGCCGAGCATATTGACCGCCTGTACTTCTCCGCCAAAGTCATTCGTATGGACATTCCTTACACCCCGGCCGAGTTTGCCAAGGCTTGCCGCGACACCATTGCCATCAATGAGCTCGACGAATGCTACCTACGTCCCGTGGTTTTTCGTGGTGCAGGCGCCATGGGCGTCCTGCCTAAGAATTGCCCCACCCACTGTGCGGTGGCGGTGTGGCCCTGGGGCGCCTATCTAGGAGATGAAGCCCTGACCGAGGGCATCGACATCATGATCTCCACCTGGACGAAAATGGCGCCCAACACCATACCCTCCATGGCAAAAATCGGTGGCGCCTATGTGCTTTCGACTTTGGCTAAGATGGAAGCGGTTCGTCAGGGGTATGCCGAAGCCATTCTGCTCGATACCAACGGACGTGTGTCTGAGGGATCGGGCGAGAACGTCTTTGCGGTTTTCGATGGTCAGCTTGTCACTACCCCGCTCAGCAATTCAATCTTGGGTGGCATCACGCGCGACACCGTGATTGCTTTGGCAGCCGATCGAGGCATGGAGGTAGCAGACACTGAGTCGCGAGGCGCTCTACCTCGCCGATGAATTGTTTTTCACCGGTACTGCCGCTGAAATTACCCCCATCCGGTCCATTGATCGGCTTGAAGTAGGAACAGGACGACCTGGGCCGGTCACTCTAAGTTTACAAGAACACTTCTTCGATATTCTCCGCGGCAAGAAACCCGACCGACATGGCTGGCTTACTCCCGTGGCACCGGCCAGTATCGTGGCCGAATAAAAACTTTTCCAAAAAGAGAGGAACGGCAAGCATGTCTCTGCGCACTGGAGACCCTCACGTATTCGAAGCTGTCCAAGGCGAAATTTACCGGCAGCGCGATACGTTGGAAATGATTGCGAGCGAAAACTTTACTTCGCCGGCGGTCATGGAGGCGGTTGGTTCCGTCCTGACGAATAAGTACGCGGAGGGATACCCGGGACGTCGTTACTACGGCGGGTGTGAGCACGCCGACACGGTCGAGAAACTTGCCCGCGAGCGGGCTAAGGAATTGTTTGGCGCCGAGTTTGCCAATGTTCAGCCTCACTCGGGGGCAACCGCAAACATGACAGCCTATTTCTCTGTGCTTGAACACGGCGACCGCATCCTTGGGATGAACCTCTCGCACGGTGGGCATCTTACCCACGGGCACAAAGTCAATTTCAGTGGGCGATTTTTTGACGTCCATCAATATGGAGTCAAAGAAAGCGACGGCCGGATTGATTACCCCGCCATGCAAGCCATGGCTCGTGAAGTCAAACCGAAACTGATCATTGCCGGAGCCAGTGCCTACCCACGCATTATCGACTTCGCCCCGTTCCAGGAGGTTGCCAAAGAAATCGGTGCTCTATTCATGGTCGACATGGCTCACATTGCCGGTCTTGTGGCTGGTGGCGTGCACCCGAACCCGGTCGACTTTGCCGATATCGTGACCACCACAACGCATAAAACCTTGAGAGGTCCCCGAGGGGGATTGATCTTGGCCAAGAAGACCTTTGCCAAAGATATCAACCGGGTGAACTTCCCCGGCATGCAGGGCGGGCCCCTCATGCATGTGATCGCCGGCAAAGCGGTTTGTTTTGGCGAGGCTCTGAAGCCCGAGTTCAAGACCTATGCGGCTCAGATTGTGACCAATGCTCAAGCTCTGGCCGAAACCTTGCTCACAAAGGGTTTCCATTTGGTAAGCGGCGGGACCGACAACCACTTGGTGCTTCTCGATCTCAGATCGAAAGGGCTCACGGGTAAGGTTGCCGAAGAAGCGTTGGAACATGCAGGCATCACCGTAAACAAGAACGCGGTGCCTTTCGATCCCGAAAAGCCCATGATTACTAGTGGTGTTCGGATTGGAACCGCTGCCTTAACCACCCGAGGAATGGGAGCGAACGAAATGAAACGCATCGGGGAGGCGATGGCCAAGGCGTTGGAAGATCCCGAAAACTTGGATCATTTGAAGCAGGTGAGGGGGGACACCAGAGCTTTGGCCAAAGAGTTTCCTCTGTATTCCGAGCTGAGTTAAACATGAATTGGTATCGCTACTGTCCCACCATTGCTTTGATGGTGGGACTTTTGCTTTTAGCTCCCATGGCCTGCTCAAACGGATCCTCGAGAGCCACCGGCTCGCTCGATGAAATCAGTTTGCCCGACGGGTTCCGAATTGAAGTGTATGCAGAAGGTATTCCCGGAGCGCGGTCCATGGCGATTGGCCCGGGAGGGACCTTATTTGTAGGAACTCGCGGACAGGGGAAGGTTTATGCCCTGCTCGATACGGATCAAGATCTCCGCATCGATGAAGTGCGTGAGTTTGCCTCCGATTTGTTTGTTCCCAATGGGGTGGCTTTTCGTGGAGCCGATCTTTACGTAGCCGAGATCAATCGTGTACTGAAGTACGCCAATGCAGAATCTCATTTAGAAAAAGCACCGACTCCCGAAGTCATCAACGACACGTTTCCCCGAGACAAGCACCACGGTTGGAAGTTCATTCGCTTCGGACCCGACGATAAGCTCTATGTGCCGGTTGGTGCCCCCTGCAATGTGTGCGTTAAAAAAGATGAGCGCTTCTCGTCGATTTTGAGAATGAATCCCGACGGGACAAATCTTGAAGTTTTTGCCCATGGGGTGCGTAATACGGTTGGATTCGACTGGCACCCGGAGACTCAAGAGCTCTGGTTCACCGACAACGGTAGAGACTGGTTGGGGGATGACGCCCCACCCGATGAGCTAAATCACGCACCGGTCATGGGGCTCCATTTTGGCTTCCCCTATTGTCATGGGGACGGCATTCAAGATCCCGATGTGGGACAGGGTAAGAATTGTGCGGACTACCGAAAGCCGGCCAAAAGCCTTCAAGCCCACGCGGCAGCCTTAGGAATGCGCTTTTATACAGGAGATCAGTTTCCTTCGGACTACCGGAATCAAATCTTCATTCCCGAGCACGGATCGTGGAACCGAAGCAGCAAGGTTGGTTACCGCGTCGCTCTGGTTCGAAAGCATGCCGATGGGTCGCTTAGTTATGAGCCATTTGCCACAGGTTGGCTCCGCGATGAAGAGGTTTGGGGGCGCCCCGTCGACATCGAGTTTTTGCGCGATGGATCGATGCTGGTCTCCGATGATTTCGGCGGTAAGATCTACCGGATTTGGTACGAGTCTTAGAGGACCCACGAACGGGCTGTGATATAATTTTGCGCTGGTTTTGATATACAGCATTGACTACAAAAAATGATCGGAAAGGGCGGTAGGTTCTTGGATAAACGGATTCTTGTCACCGGCGGGGCGGGATACATCGGGTCTCATGTGACTCGGTTACTATTGGAAAAAGGCTATCGCGTTCGCGTACTCGACAAGCTTGCTTGGGGAGGGGAGTCCCTTGAAGAGTTTGCCGACAATCCCAATTTTGAGTTGTACCAAGGAGATATTCGCCACGTCGAAGATCTCGTGGGATCTCTTGAAGATGTCTATGGCGTCATTCACCTAGCTGGCATTGTAGGCGACCCGGCCTGTGCTCTAGACCCTGACACCACCTTCTCAATCAATATTGAAGCCACTCAAGTTATTGTCGACGTGGCCAAGTATCGCAAAGTGGAGCGATTCGTTTTCGCCTCCACTTGTAGCGTTTATGGTGCGGCCGAAGACTACTGGCTCAATGAAGGTTCGGTTCTGAACCCGGTTTCACTCTATGCCGAGACCAACCTTCAATCCGAGGAGATCATTTTTCGCGGGTTCAAAGATTCCACCACCATCCCCACTATTGTTCGATTCGGGACCATCTATGGTGCCTCGAAACGCATGCGCTTCGACTTGGTTGTGAATATCATGTCCGCCAAGGGGGCTACCGAGAACAAGGTCAAAGTGTTTGGGGGCGACCAGTGGCGGCCCAACGTACACTGCCGCGATGCCGCCCGTGCCACGATTGCCTGTCTTGAAGCCCCGGTCAAAAACGTGGCCTGGGAAATATTCAATGTAGGTTCCAACGATCAGAACTACCGCATCTTGGAATTGGGCGAGCTTGTTGCAGCCACCATTCCCGGTACCGAGGTGGAAGTCCTCGGAGATAGCCCCGACAAGCGCTCCTACCGTGTCTCTTTCGACAAGATCAATCACGTGCTGGGTTTTACCTGCGAGCATAAGGTTGAAGGCGGCGTGCAGGAAATCTCCGACATGCTAAAGAATGGAACCATCCAGGATTATCAGGACGATCGTTACTACAACGTTCGCTACCTGTATCGATAAAACCCCCCTTCCCGTTCGAGGTTTACATGTCTAAAGACTCCCTAGCCACCCAAGGCGGTTCTCCGGTCCGCGAGAAGTTTCTTCCTTACGCGCTGCCCAAGACCGGAGCCGAAGAAGCCAAGGAAATGCTGGCTTCTTTGGAATCGGGTTGGATTACGACCGGTCCTAAAGTGAAGCAGCTTGAGACTGCCCTGGCGGAGTATACGGGGGCCAAAGAGGTCATCTGCGTTAACTCTTGCACCGCGGCGTTGCACTTATGTTTGTTTGCCCTTGGCATGAAGCCTGGCGATGAGGTTATTACCACCCCGCTAACCTTTTGCAGCACGGTCAATACGATCTTGCAAGCGGGTGGTACTCCGGTCTTGGTTGATGTTGAAGAAGATACGCTGAACATTGATCCGGTCAAAATCGAAGCCGCAATCACCTCCAAGACGCGTGCGATTGTTCCCGTCCACTACGCAGGCCATCCCTGTGACATGGACGCTATTCGCGCGATTGCAAAGAAGCACAATCTCAAGATTATTGAAGATGCAGCCCACGCGATTGGAACCACCTACAAAGGGAAGCAGGTTGGCTCGCTGAGCGACGCCGCCTGCTTCAGCTTCTACGCCACCAAGAACATCACAACTGCAGAAGGTGGCGCCATTGCCACCGATGATGAAGAGCTGATCAAGTCCGCCCGCGTGAATTCTCTTCATGGCATGAGCAAAGACGCTTGGAAACGCTATACGTCGGCCGGCTCTTGGTACTACGAAGTGGTATCGCCTGGCTTCAAGTACAACATGACCGACCTAGAAGCCGCTCTCGGGCTTCACCAGCTGCCACGGCTGGAAGATTTCATCAGCCGACGCCAAGAGCTAGCTGCCCAGTTTGACCGTGCCTTGTCTGAAGTCGACGAGGTGAAGGCTCCGGTTTGGCGGAAAGATGAGGGACGCCACGTCTACCATCTGTATCCCATTCGCATTGACCTTCAGAAGTTGAGCTGCGATCGAGCCCAGTTCATTGAAGAACTCAAGGCGGAAAACATCGGCACCACGGTGAACTTTATTCCCATTCACTACCATCCTTACTACCGGGACACGCTGGGTTTGAAACCCGGGTCGCTTCCGGTTGTGGAGGCTGCCTACGACGCCCTGATCTCCTTGCCGCTTTATCCCAAAATGACCGACGCGGATGGGGAAGACGTGATGCGGGCCGTGCGCAAAGTCGTTGAGGCCTATCGTCGCTAATGGGTGAAGCGTCCAAGGCTCTGCCATCTGCGGAATGGGTACGAGACCTTCTGCGATCTTCCTCGGCCTTGCCCTACGACTACTACCCTGAGGTCACGGCGGAAGAACGGCTGGAATATGCCCTTCGCCAAACCATGAGTTCCGTGGAATCGCCCTCGGCACATTGTGCCGTCATCGATCACGAAGATCGTCAGGGTTTGGCCGTGACCGTTCCGTTAGCTTGGGACAGCGATGTGCTTGGAGTTCCTGCCGGTCGAGTTACCGTGTTTATGTTCTCCGGAGTGGATCAGGAAACGACAATCAAAGTCTCCGGCGAACTCGCCTGTTCGGTGCGAGGCCAGATTGACGAGCTTTCTCTGCAGCATGTCTCCGTGCGCCTCGACGCGAGGGAGCTTCTGGCAGCTCAAACCTTGGAGCGGGCTGGTTTTGAAATTGTCGATGGGATTCTGAAGTTTAGCCACGCATTAGACGGCACTCCACTTGCGCCAACGGATCTTCCCGGCATCCAAATTCGGGAGGCCACCAAGGCAGACATTCCCAAGCTTCGGGCGTTGGCCGAATCAGGATTCATTTACGACCGGTTTCACAACGATCCCCGCCTTTCTAAAGAGACATCAGATCGCCTTCACGGCATCTGGACAGAGAATGCGGTGCGAGGAAAAACCGGCGCGGGAGTGCTAGTGGGTGAAGTCGATGGTGAAGTGGGTGGGTTCTTCATTCTGGCCGAAGACAAGCTCGCCAAGGAGGTCTTTGGGAAATCCGTGGGAACCTTGGTGTTGATCACGGTGGGAAAAGCCTATCGGCGACGTGGACTGGCCAAGGCCTTGTCTCGTGAATCTCTCCGCTGGCTTCAGGCGCGTGGCAATCGTTGGGGAGAGGTGGGTACGCAGCTGGCCAATACACCCGCGTCTTCCGTTTACCTGGCCGCCGGCTTTCGCATGGCCCAGACAAGCCTTTCCTTACGCTATTGGAGCCCTGGGGCATGAAGACACTGATTATCATTCCTGCCTACGGGGAAGCTCCGGTCATTGGCGAGGTCATTCAGGAGGTCATGAAGGCCCGGCCCGATGTGGATCTTGTCGTGATCGATGATTGTTCGCCCGATGACACCGGGGCTAAGGCCCTGGCGGCGGGAGCTCGGGTGATTCGCCTGCCTGTAAACCTTGGAATTGGGGGGGCGGTTCAAACCGGCTTCAAGTACGCGGTTCGTGAAGGGTACGACGCGGTGGTGCAGGTCGATGGCGACGGCCAGCACGATCCCCATGAACTGGCGAAGGTTCTCGACCCCTTGGAAAAGGGGGAGGCCGACATGGTGATTGGATCGCGCTTCCTCGAGAAGACCGACTACAAAGCCCCCTTTGCGCGTCGCGTGGGTATGATTCTCTTTTCTACGGTTGCCCGCTTAGCCATGAAACAAACCGTGGCCGATACCACCTCCGGGTTTCGATCTCTAAATCGGCCGTTGTTTTCTTACCTCGCCGAGCACTACCCGGTGGACTTCCCTGACGCTGAAACCCTCGTGTTGGTGCGTCGGGCAAAGTTTCGTATCAAAGAAGTTTCGGTGGATATGCGACCACGAAAATCAGGTAAGTCATCGACCACAACCTTAAAGTCGATTTACTATCCTTTTAAGCAACTGTTGTCCATTCTGGTGGTGATGCTCCGAACCCCGCCCCCGCGGATGGACACCTAGTCTCCCTAGTCCCGAGGAATCGATGGAACAAGAACTTCCTTTCCGCGCGCAAGTTGTGGCCATCATCGGATGCGCTCTGCTGTTCCTGTTTGTTTTGGAGCTTGTACGGCGTAGAAAACTCAAAGAAGAGTACAGCATGCTCTGGATGGCGGTGTCTTTGGGTATGGCGGTGTTGGCCATCTTCAGCGACCTGTTGCTGGGCATCACGAAGGCCATGGGCGCCTACAGCGCAAACTCGGTCATCTTCTTCTTTGGGCTTTTGTTTCTGCTCGCCGCCGTCCTTCATTTGACCGTGAAGGTCAGCGGCTTGGCTGAAGAAAACAAGAACCTCGTACAGGAACTCGCGCTTCTCCGTGGAAAACTTGAAGAGAAGTCTCCGCCGAGTTAGTTCCCTAAAGTTCTCCCAGAACCTTGGCCACATAGGTCTGCTGTTCTTCGGTAATCCCGGGGAAGAGCGGTAGAGCCAAACATTCCTGTGCCCATGCCTCGGCTTGTGGAAGGGAATGACGCTTAGGAACCTCGGCAAAAGCGGATTGTGCAGGCAGGGTGGTGGGGTAGTGGGTGCCGGTATCGATCCCCGCATCTGCCAAGGCAGTGTGTAGGCGTTCACGCTCCGGGTGACGAATCACGTAGAGGTGGTAAACGTGTCGTGCATCCGGGTGTTCGGTAGGAAGCACCAGAGAAGATCCAAAAGGGGTGACGTTGGACAGAAGACGGTTATAGCGCTCTGCTGCAGTACGGCGTTCTTCGGTCCAAGCCTCAAGATGCCCCAGCTTTACGGTTAGAACCGCAGCTTGAAGCGCGTCGAGGCGCTCGTTCCAGCCCACAAAAGCATGGTCATAGCGACCGGTGCGTCCGTGGTTGGAGAGCTGCCGTACCTTCTGAGCGAAGGCTTCGTCGCTGCAAGTCATAGCGCCGGCGTCACCGGCAGCACCAAGATTCTTGCTTGGGTAGAACGAAAACGTTCCCGCCACGCCAAAGCTACCGGTTTTCTTGCCATTCCAAGTCGAAAGGTGGGACTGGGCACAATCCTCAAGCACGGGAAGGTTGTGACGGTTTCCCAAAGAAACAAGTTCGTCGATCGCGGCCGGATGGCCATAGAGGTGAACGGCAACGATGAGCTTTGTTTTCTCGGTGATGGCGTCCTCTACCGCGTTCGGATCGATGCACGCGAAGACGGGGTCCACGTCGACAAAGATGGGAGTGGCACCAAGAAGCATGACCGGAGCCGCGGTGGCGATAAAGGTAAAGGCGGGGACAATCACCTCATCACCAGGCCCGATATCCAAGGCCTGCATGGCCAGGAATAACGCTGCGGTTCCGCTCTTGAGACCCACCGTGTGGTCGCAGTCGTGAGCGGCTCCAAATTTTTGCTCAAAGGTTGTGACTGTTTCACCGCCCACAAAACGAGCACCATCAAGCAGGGGGTGGATGGCGTCTTGAATTTCTTGACGCAAGGCTTGATGTTGTTCGGGCAAATTTAAAAATGGGATTCGGGTCGTGGGGGTCACTGCACTCATGATTCATCTCCAGAATAGGCAAAGGTGCCGCCGGGGTCTTTCGATATCCAGGCCGGCTTAATAAGTCGAACCGCAATAGCCACCGCAAACACGATCAAGATCGGCTCGAAGGTGAGACGGTAACGCACCGTGGTATGAAAAAAGGAAAAGGCAAAGGTCAAAAGAATCGGGATCAAAAACAAAGGGAAAAGCCGCCAAAACCGGCGGCTAAAGAAAACCATGCCCACCAAGGCTAGGGCCATGATTGGAGCCGAAGACAGGGCTGCCACCATGTATTTTCCTGAGCTGGTGTGGGCGTTTTCTGTAAACAGATGGGGCTTGAAGGCCCACATAATTGTCACGCGTTCCAAGTAATTCCGCAAGAACCTGACCGGGTCTTCGCGCACATAGGCTTTGGCT
>JABDJR010000321.1 GCA_013003415.1 Candidatus Eiseniibacteriota bacterium
CCGGTGGCGATGTTTCTTGCGGCTCTGAGTGCGGCCAGTGATCTTGGAGTTCAGCCGAACTTCAACATGAAGATCATTATGGACTTTGAGGAAGAGCTCGGATCCCCGAGACTTGCGGAGACCGTGGTTAAGAATCGAGATGCCCTGGCGGCAGACATGCTGGTGATTTTTGACGGGCCCCGCCATATTTCGAATCAGCCCACGCTGACTTACGGTGCGCGTGGGATAGCCACCTTGGCTCTGGAAGTGTTCGGCCCTCGCGCGCCACAACACAGTGGCCACTACGGAAACTACGCCCCGAACCCGGCTCTGAGGCTGGCCGAGCTGCTGGCTTCGATGAAGGACGAGGAGGGTCGGGTCGTTCTGCCCGGTTGGTACGATGGCATCACCTTAAGTGACGAGGTGCGAGAGATCCTGCGTCAAGTTCCCGACGATGAGGAAGAGATTAAGCGGAAGATCGGCATCGCTAAGACTGACGCAGTGGCCGGGAACTATCAGGAATCCATGCAGTATCCGTCTCTCAATATTCTAGGGCTTGAATCCGGTTGGGTTGGCTCACAAACCAGGACCATTATTCCTTCGTCGGCAACCGCCGCCATGGATATTCGTCTCGTTCGGGAGAGCGATCCGGAAGCCTTGGTGGGCAAGGTTATGGACCACATTCGGGGCCAGGGCTATCACTTCGTCGAGAATGAGCCGACCGATGAGGAGCGTCAAAAGCACGACAAGCTGATTCGGGTTCAGTCGCGTATTGCCTACCAGGCTTTTCGGACTGATTTTGATACCGAGATTGGCTCTTGGCTTCGCCGAGCCATGAACCGCGCGTTTGGCAAAGATCCTATCCAGATTCGAACCGCCGGCGGATCGATTCCGATTGCACCTTTCGTTTCTACATTGGGCCTACCTGCGGTCATCGTTCCCACCGTAAACCCGGACAACAATCAACACAGCCCTAATGAAAACGTACGTTTGGGGAACTACGTAGAAGGTGTCAAAACCATGATCGCCATTTTGGAAACCCAGCTCTAATCTCTTCGATTCTTTTCTCTGAGTTTCTTTTGGATCTCTTTCAAAGCGGATTCCATTAGAAACTTTGCGCGTTCATCGGTTTCTACCAGAATCTGCTGCTCTAGATTTGGCAAGATCGGTTCTCCCAAAACTCCCATTCGCGAAAGAGCCTCCGCCGCCCCCTGGCGCACATGAGTTTCGGAGTCGAAGAGAGCTTCCCCAACCGCCAAAGTGATTAAGTCGGAATAGATTTTTCGCTGATTGATCGAGCTGATTGCAGTTGAGCGTACGTTGTTTTCTGGATCCTCGAGGGCCTTGAGAAGGATTGCTTCAGTGTGGGCTGGGTCGAGGTTGAGTTGCGCAATACGTCGGACCGCAGAAGCTCGAATGGCCTGATGCGAATCTTCGAACCCTTGGGTAAGCACCGCGAGGGTATTTTTTGGGTTCTCCGTATAGCTCAGGCTTTCCAGGGCGCGACTACGAATGCTGTATTCAGGGTGGCTCAATAGCGGTAGAGCTTCTGTTAAGTGTTCGTCGACCGATCTCAAATGGGCCAGGGAGTTGAGTGCGCTGGCGCGAACGTTATCGTCGGGATCTTGGAGTAAGGCTGCAATGTCTTCCGTGCTCGCGCTGAGCCTCCCAAAGTGGCCGTACATGCGAACAGCCCGGGAACGGACCTTCGGATCGGGATCCTCCATAGACTCCCTCCAGTGAGCGGCCCTCTCTGCATCGTCGATTTCGAGATTCAACACTGCGTGTTGTGCTTTCTCGCGTACCAAGGCACTCGGATGTGCAAGTGCCAACCGAGTGGCGGCATGGGCGGCCGGGTGATCGGCGGCCATACTTACAAAGGCTTCTAACAGGTAACCCAGCTGCGTCGGCTCACCGTCTTCGAAGTACGCTTCGATTAGGGTCAAGCTCTGGTTGGGGTCGGGTCGTAGGGAAAAGGGCCAGTGGTAGGCATGTTCTAGCCGAGTATCGTCTCCCGATTTCAAATCCTCAAACCACCGCTCGACTAAAAGATGATCGAGATTCCCGTTGGGCGCTTCTGCTTTAAGCCGCTTAATTTCAGCGATCTCTTCTGCGGCCAGACTCAACTCTTTGGTCGGCATACATTGGCTGGTGATAAGGACGTCGAACTCTTGTCGACTGACGTTTTGCCCTAAGGGAGTTGCAAAAACTAGGTAGCTCTCACCAAGTTCAAAGTTGATCTCGCATTCACCTGGGGGGACGGCCACCCGAAACTCCTTGGCCTCATCGCCTTTCCAGATCTCAGTCGCGCGAAACGTGTTCCATACAACTTTGCTCCCAAGAAGTTCGTTTTCGGGGACATCTCGATGGTCCGTGCTGATCAGCTCTCCAACGAAGACAGCGTCCGAAGCACTGATAGGCACTGGCATGGGGGGGCGTTCGCATGGGCATGGGGCCTCATCTTGAGCGAATGCGAGGACCGGACTAACGCTTAAGAGGCTAAGGAGGAGCAAATACCGGAGGAACATGGGGGGACTCCTGTGGTTCAAGGACAACTGTGGGAGTCAGTCGATAGTAGGAATACTACCCGAGAAAAGGTGGGAAAGTTCCTCCTCGCTTGCAATCCGGCTCATATTAAACGCGCGCATTTTGGACCCGCTTGAGCCCAAAAAGAGAGAGAGGCAGCTCCCGAAGGAACTGCCTCGCAATCGATTGGATCTCTGATCCGTGCCCGCTTTAGAGAGCGGCGAAGATTCCGAAGTTCACTCCGGTGGGACCGGTGAGCATAGAGAATCTACCCATGTTCGGGATGTCTGACGGAGGAACCACGATCTTGGCACCCAGAGCGGTCGCACGCTCGGTGTCTTTGTCCACATCGTTGACGGTGACGTAAACACCCCAGTGAGAGGGGACCTCGCCCCATTCGGGAGCCATCGCCATCATACCCGCAACAGGCATCTCGCCCATCATGAGCATGGTGTACATACCCTGCTCGCCCATGTCCATTTCTTGCGCGGTGTAACCAAAGAGGTTGGTGTAAAAGGCACCGGCGGTATCCGTGTTTTTGGTCAGGCACTCCCGCCAGCAAAAGTAACCGTGGCTGTCGCCCTGAGCTGCTCCTGGGTGAGGA
>JABDJR010000328.1 GCA_013003415.1 Candidatus Eiseniibacteriota bacterium
TTCCGTCCATAGTTTGGTCATGAACGTAATTTGCCCGACGTGATAGGAAAAGTGCTCCACCACATGAACCAGAATGGAAACTCCAGAGACGTTGAATCCCTGGATGGAATAGCCCTAATCTGTCGGAATCCGATCTCACGAAGGGCTATTCCATCCAGGGATTCAACGTCTCTGGAGTTTCCATTCTGGTTCATGTGGTGGAGCACTTTTCCTATCACGTCGGGCAAATTACGTTCATGACCAAACTATGGACGGAAAGTGATACGGGCTACTACGCGGGGCTTAATCTGAACGCGAAGAATCCGGCGGACTAATGCGAACAAGGGTCGCACCCCAACTACCGCCCCCAGCACCACCAAGCTTGAACGACACCACCGCCGGGTGGCTCTTTAATACCGAGTGCACCGTCCGGCGAAGGTTTCCCACTCCTTTTCCATGAACGATACGGAGATCGAACACGTCTTTCTCTAAGGCGGCCTCAATGTATTCAAGCACCACGCTTTTGACTTCCTTAGGGTGAAACATGTGGAGATCTAAGGTGCCATTGATCTCAAGCTCAATGGGCTCAGGCACCATCTCGTCATGGTGCTCATCTAAAGGATAGGGCTCATTGTCCGGATTGCCCGGTGTCTTCTTATTCATAGGGCCATTATACTCGTTCCGTCTCGCTCCAGACCTTTACTTCCCTTTCGAAGAGAACCTCATGAGAACCTCGATCCTCTGTTTAGTCGGCGCCCTTGTTCTAACCTCCACCCTCCCCACGATATCCGAGGCACAAAAGAAGGCCCAGCCGCCCAAGGCAAAGATCGTTCCCACGGAAACCAAGCGTCATGGCACCGTTCTCAAGGATCCCTATGCCTGGATGCGTGACCGGGAAAACCCCGAGGTTATTGAGTATCTCGAGTCTGAAAACGACTACATGGAAGCAATCACCTCGCATACCAAAGGGTTGCAGGAGACGCTTTTTCAGGAAATGAAATCCCGAATCAAAGAAGACGATCTGTCGGTTCCCGTGCGAGTCGACAACTATTATTACTACACCCGAAATGAAGAGGGAAAGCAGTACGACATTATCTGCCGAAAGAAGGGTTCTCTCGAGGGCACCGAAGAGATTGTCCTCGATGAAAACCTGCTTGCGGAAGGTCACGAATACTTTTCCCTTGGAAACTATGCCGTCAGCCCCAATCACCAAGTCGTTGCCTACCTTGTGAACTACGACGGAAACGAGAGTTTTGCTCTCAAGTTCAGAGATTTAACAACGGGTAAAGATCTGGACGAGGAAGTGCCGGCGGTTTCTTACGACTTAGAGTGGGCCAACGACAACAAAACCGTTTTCTACACGACCCGGGATCACACGCACCGGTCCTATCGCGTCCATCGCCATGAACTGGGCACGGACGCCTCGAAAGATGTTCTGGTTTATGAAGACCTGGATTTAGGGAACTGGGTATCGGTTTCCAAAACTCGGAGCCAAAAGTATCTCTTGATCCTGAGCGAGAGCAGCCTGACCTCGGAAGTGCGATGTGTGCTTGCAGATCATCCCCAAGAGGACTTTCGAGTCATTCAACCTCGCACCGAAAACCTCGAGTACTACGTCAATCATCACGGCGACCACTTCTATATTGTCACCAACGACAACGCCCAGAATTTTAAGGTTGTGAAAGCACCGGTTAAGAGCCCGGCAAAAGCTAATTGGGAGGACTACATTCCCCACCGGGCCAATGTGAAAATCGACGACATTGACTGCTTTGAAAAGCACATCGTTGTCTACGAACGCGACCAGGGCTTAGAAAAAATTCAGATTCGCGATTTGCAGTCGAAACAGAATCAATACCTCGCGTTCGACGAGTCGGTCTATTCCCTCTCCGGTCAATGGAACCCCAACTTCAAAACCGACACCTTCCGTTTCGGCTACCAATCGATGGTCACCCCTCGTAGCATCTTCGAACACAACCTGGCGGACAATTCTCGTGAACTCCTCAAGCAAACCGAAGTTCTAGGGGGATACGACGCTTCCCGGTACGTTTGCGAGCGTATTTGGGCCACCGCCGACGATGGCACGAAGATCCCGATTTCCCTTCTCTACACCAAGGGGATGAAAAAGACGGGAGACAATCCGTTTTTCCTCTATGGCTACGGCTCTTATGGTTCCAGCGTCGATCCCAGCTTCCGATCCACCCGATTCAGCATGGTGGATCGCGGGTTCATCTACGCCATTGCCCATATTCGTGGTGGGGGCACCATGGGACGAGCCTGGTACGAAGACGGTAAGTTTCTAAAGAAAAAGAACACCTTCACCGACTTCATCAACTGCGCCGAACACGTGATTGCCGAGGGATACACACGGAAAGAGCGCCTCGCCATTGGGGGCGGCAGTGCAGGAGGTCTCTTGATTGGAGCGGTGGTGAACATGCGCCCAGACCTTTTTGAGGCTGCAGTTGCCCACGTTCCGTTTGTTGACGTCATGAACACCATGCTCGACGAGTCTATTCCCCTCACGGTCATGGAATACCAGGAGTGGGGAAACCCCAACGACAAAGAGTACTTCGATTACATGCGGTCTTACTCCCCCTACGACAACGTAAAGAAGCAGGCGTACCCCAACATGTTTGTCACCGCCGGCCTCAATGATCCCCGTGTGGGTTACTGGGAGGCCTCAAAATGGGTCGCGGCCCTGCGGCAAGCTCACCAGGGGGATCAGCAGATTCTTCTTAAGGTCAACATGGGGCAAGGGCATGGAGGAGCGTCGGGGCGTTTCGATCGACTGCGTGAGATTGCCGAAGAGTACTCGTGGGTCATGGATCGCCTCAAGGTAACCGAAGAGATCAAACTTCCCTAGCCCGCGTACATAGACAGGTCGGTTCCAAACCGGTTGGCCATCTCCAAAGCAAATGGCAAGTCGGGGTGACGGAGAAAAACCCACCCGTCCGACAGCAACGTTTGCTTCCAGTTGCGCCGATGGGCGCCCACGGGAAGCAAGTTCAGGCTCATGACATGGGGACCATAGGCCGCCATGAGGTTTTCGAGTCCTTGAATGGACTGAATATGCCCCTGTCCCTGAGCGCGCTTGAAAATGCTGACCGCATTGTATTTTCGACTCGTGTCTTGAGTTAGGCGACCATGGATCACGGCCTCGGCCCACCCCGTATAGAGGTCGGCATCGCTCACGTAGTTCATCAGGTCTACGGTTCTTGCCCCGGGAGCTCGAGCTCCAATCTCCCCAAAGACGGCCTCTCCCTTTTCGGTGAGAAACCATTCCATGTGGGTGTAGCCGGCCTGATAGCCCAGGGCCTTGATAACGTCGTGCCCCATTTTGATGCCAGGCTGGAGTCGCTCTTCTCCAAGATCACGCAAAGCCACGGTTTGGGGACTGATCCATTCAACCTGGCGAGCGGTTAGAGGTCGGGGTCGATACCAGCAGACATTCTCATAAACAATCTCACCCCCGGCACAAATGGTGTCGTAGGTGAATTCCTCTCCGTCAATGAACTCCTCGACGCTCATGGAGGGGACATGACTTACCAGAGGAAGGATTTTTTCCAGCTCTTCCTTAGAGTTAACCCTGTGGGTGTCCGCAGAACCGGCTCCGGCAATGGGCTTGATAATGAGAGGGAAACCGATCTCTTCCGCTGCTTTCTGGATTTCTTCCACCGAGTTCGCCCGCGCGTGTCGAGGCGTGCGGATTCCTGCTTCATCCAGCACACGCTTCATGTCTTCTTTGTCTCGGAAGGGCACGGTTTCTTCAACCGTCATCCCCGGCAGTCCAAGAGCTTCCCGGATACGAGCCGCCAGAATCATGCCTGGCTCCCAAACGCATTCCACTTGATCAATACGCACCTGCTGCGTCATTTCTTTGACCAGTTGGACGG
>JABDJR010000366.1 GCA_013003415.1 Candidatus Eiseniibacteriota bacterium
ATCCGACCCCACGGTGGAGATCGGCCCCTTGCTGACCCAGGGTCGAGTCAAAGAGATGCAAAAGCGTGTTCAGAAAGCGGTCAAGGAAGGAGCCCAAATTCTCTGCGGTGGGTCTTCGCCCGGCGGAGAGCTTAAGCGGGGTTCTTTCTTCGAGCCAACCGTTTTAGGGGACGTGAGTCCATCCATGGAAGTGTGCGGTGCCTCGCTCACCGGGCCGGTCCTGAGCCTGGTCACGGTCGATTCCTTCGAAGAAGGTATTCATGTCCTAAATGATGGACCGGTGTTGCCCGCGGCCAGTCTCTTCACTCGAAGCATGGAGAGAACGCACCGGACTCTTCGGGAGCTGTCGGCCCATTCCATCAGTGTCAATCAGCCTCCCACGGTGGGCGGAAACCCCAAGGATTACCTGGATTCCCTTACCCTGACAAAGCACATTGCGTTAGGCTAAAGGATACTCTTATCTAATTAGACCGATTTACTAGGAGGATCGCTTTGCAACAGGATCTCTACTTTTTCGGCGGCGGCAAGGCTGAAGGCCGCGGTGACATGAAGGATGTGTTGGGGGGTAAGGGGGCCGGTCTCGCCGAAATGACCAACGCCGGAATTCCCGTTCCTCCGGGCTTTACCATTGCCACTGGAGTTTGCCTGGAGTTCCAAAAAGAGGGTGGGCAAACACCCAAGCGCGTTACAGAAAGCCAAGTCACCTACTTAGCTCGTCTCGAAGAGCTTATGGGCAAAAAACTCGGCCAGGCCGATGACCCTCTTCTGGTCAGTGTCCGCTCCGGTGCCAAATTTTCCATGCCCGGCATGATGGATACGATTTTGAATTTAGGATTGAACGACGAGAGCGTTCACGGCCTGGCGAAGAAAACCGAGAACCCCAGGTTTGCCTGGGACTGTTACCGCCGCTTTATTCAAATGTTTGCCAATGTCGTGCTGAACTTGGACAAAGATATATTCGAAGAGGTTCTTGAAGAACTAAAGAAAGCGAGAGGGGTCGAAAGCGACACCGACCTCACCGAAGAGGATCTGACCGGACTCGTCGACACTTATAAGCAAATCGTAAACGACCATGCGGGCCAGAGTTTTCCGCAGGACCCTAGCGTCCAGTTGGCCATGGCACGAGACGCCGTGTTTAGTTCCTGGAACAACCCGCGCGCCATCTACTACCGGAAACAAAATAAGATTCCGGACGATTTAGGCACCGCGGTCAATGTTCAGGTCATGGTTTACGGAAACATGGGCGACGATTGCGCAACCGGGGTTGGCTTTACGCGCAATCCTGCCACGGGTGAGAAAGAGTTCTATGGCGAATACCTCGTCAATGCCCAAGGTGAAGATGTGGTGGCGGGTACGCGAACTCCACAGCCCATTGCAGGTCTTGAGCAAGCTATGCCCGAGGTGTATCGCGAACTCCGCGAAATCACGACCCGTCTAGAAAACCACTACCGCGATGTTCAGGATTTCGAGTTTACGATTGAGCAAAACAAGCTCTATCTTTTGCAAACCCGTAGCGGGAAGCGAACCGGAACCGCCGCCGTGCGCATCGCGGTGGAAATGGTTCATGAGGGCCTGATCGACAAGGCCGAAGCGGTTTTGCGCGTGCCGGCCGAAGATTTAAACCAACTTCTTCACCCCAGAGTCGATCCGGCCAAACGCCCCACGGCGTTGGCAACGGGACTGCCCGCCTCGCCGGGGGCCGCCTCAGGACATGCGGTCTTCTTGGCCGACGATGCTTTTAAACAAGCCGAGGCCGGAAAGCCGGTTATTCTGATTCGGGCCGAGACCAACCCCGACGACATTCACGGCATGGATGCGGCCGAGGGCATCATCACCTCCCGTGGCGGGATGACATCCCACGCGGCCGTGGTTGCCCGAGGTATGGGGAAACCGTGTGTGGCCGGCTGCGGCTCCATGCGCGTCGATGCCAAAGCCAAACAGTGCTCGGTTGGAGACACCACCGTGTCCGAAGGCGATTGGGTCACCATTGACGGCTCGACCGGCGAATTGATGGTTGGCAGAGCCGATCTGATTGAGCCCGAAATTGGGGGAGAATTCGGCGTATTCATGAAGTGGACCGATGAGTTCCGCAAAATGGGTGTACGCGCCAATGCCGACCTTCCTCGAGATGCCGAGAAGGCCCAAAGTTTTGGCGCCGAGGGCATTGGTCTCTGTCGAACCGAACATATGTTCTTTGGCGAAGACCGCATTCGTATCGTGCGAGACATGATTCTATCGGCGGGCGAGTTCAAAAACCTTGAAATCGAGTTGAACGCGGCCAAGTCGGATCTCAAAAGTCGAGTTGGGGCCGAAAAAGTTCGTGTGGAAGAGCGGCTTGAGAAGATCAAAGAGGCGATCAAAGAACCTTCCGAAAAGTATCTTGGCTCGTTGAGTAAACTGCTCCCACTTCAGCGTGAAGATTTTAAGGGCGTTCTCAAATCCATGGCCGGTTTCCCGGTGACGATCCGAACCTTGGATCCTCCCATGCATGAGTTCTTACCCAGTGCTCAAGAACTGTCGGTAGAAATCGCCGTGGCCGAGGAGCGGGGCGAATCGAGCCCGGAACTCGACGACAAGAAGGCCCTGCTTTCGCGGGTCGAGCACCTTCACGAGCAGAATCCAATGCTCGGTCACCGGGGTTGTCGCTTGGGCGTCACCTTCCCGGAAATCACGGCCATGCAGGCTCAGGCCATCATTGAAGCTGCCTGCGAGCTCAAGCAGGAAGGGCACGATGTCTTTCCTGAGATCATGATTCCGCTCGTAGGAACCCACAAAGAACTCGAGAATCAGCGCCATGTGGTGGATCAAGTCGCCAAGCGAACCATGGAGCAAAGAGGAGTTGAGGTCGACTATTTGGTAGGGACCATGATCGAGATTCCCCGAGCCGCGATCACCGCCGATGAGGTTGCCCAGTCGGCGCAGTTCTTCTCGTTTGGGACAAACGACCTCACGCAAATGACGCTGGGCTTTAGTCGCGATGACGTAGCTCACTTTCTTCCCGAGTATATTAAGAAGGGTATTCTCAAAGAGGATCCTTTCATTTCGATTGATCAGATCGGTGTGGGCGATCTCATGCGGGTAGCCGTGAAACGTGGTCGCAGCGTGAACGAGAAGCTCAAAATCGGAATCTGCGGGGAGCACGGGGGAGACCCGGAGTCGGTATTTTTCTGCCATCGACTAGGTCTTCAGTATGTTTCCTGCTCGCCGTTCCGGGTTCCCATTGCCCGTCTCGCCGCTGCCCAAGCGGCTCTTATGGCGCGCAAACCGGCTGAAGTGAGCGCGATGGCTTAATGCTTTCGCGCACGGCGGTGGTGATACCCGCTTTAAACGAAGAACGTTCGATTGGAAAAGTGCTCGGGGAAATCCCCGAGCCTTTTTCGCGTCGCGTGGTCGTGGCCGACAATGGCTCGAAGGACAACACCGTGGCGGTGGCCCGAGGCGCCGGGGCAACGGTGGTTCACGAACCCCAGCTTGGGTATGGAGCCGCATGTCTGCGGGCCCTGGAGCATCTGAAAGACGATCCTCCGGAGGTGGTCCTCTTTATCGATGGCGATTTCAGCGACTATCCCTCGGAGATGCCCGAGGTCGCGGCGCCCCTGCTCCGCGGGGAAGCGGATCTTGTCATTGGTTCCAGGGTGCTAGGAAACCGAGAGAAGGGGGCCCTGCTTCCGCAGGCTCGGTTCGGAAACATTTTGGCGACCTTTCTCATGCGTGTCATTTATCGCACTCGATTCACGGACCTGGGACCTTTTCGCGGTATTACCTGGGAGGCTTTGGAGCGCATTCGCATGGAAGATCGCGACTTCGGGTGGACGGTCGAGATGCAAATTAAAGCCGCCAAACATAATCTCCGCTCCACAGAAGTGCCGGTGTCTTATCGAAAACGCATCGGAAAGAGCAAGGTGTCCGGAACCGTGCGGGGTACGTTCTTGGCGGGAAAAAAGATCCTCTGGCTCATCTTTCGAGAGGCCTTTTCCCGCTAGTTGGCACCACGCCTCAAACACGGAACCCAACTTCGATTACCGGGACTCGAATAGCGAGAGCCACCTAGGCTTCCCGGTCCAGGTGGTACCATAGAGCTCTATGTTTGTGGAAAAGTACCTCCAAGAACTACGACGAGCACGCTTCGCTCCGCGAGCCTTGGCGCGTTATGTTCACCTCTCGGCGCGTCAATCTTTAGAGGCCGGTCTCCTTCGGAACAAAGCTCTGCGCGGTCTGACCTTGGTCGGGGCGTCGCTTCTTGCCTTCAATTTGGGCTTGGCGCTGTACGTCTTGTCGGCTTTGGATCACGAAACCGCACGCGAGCTGTTTCTGGGCATGACGTTTTGGTTGGCGGGAACCTTAGTTTGGATTCTCCTGCACCTCGGCATGATGCGCGACGCGGAAAACCTACCCGCCACCGGCATTGGAATCCCCAACACGATTACGGTGGTGCGGTTGTTGTCGATTCCGGCTTTCTTTACGTTCATGACTCACGAGTATGTTTTTGCGGGCACGTTGGCCTTTGTTTTGGGAGGCTGCACGGATGTGCTCGACGGTTGGGTTGCCCGACACGTCGGGCCGCGAACTCACCTTGGCCGCATGATGGATCCCATGGTCGATGTGTTGTTCAACTGCGGCGCGGTGCTTACCTTCGCCTTGTGCGACTTCATCCCTTGGTGGCTTTTCGTTTTGGTTTGGGTGCGCTATGCGCTTTTGACCTTTGGGGCAACTTGGATCTATTTGTTCCGGGGACCCATTCGCGTGGAACCCACGTTGCTCGGCCGTGTAT
>JABDJR010000371.1 GCA_013003415.1 Candidatus Eiseniibacteriota bacterium
TGCGAGCCACTAAGTGGTGATCCTCTCCGCTGGCTTGTTTTCGAATGCGTAGCGCTTCTCGAGAGGCCCGCTCTGCACTGAACAAATCTCCTTGAGCCAAAAGGGTCTTGGAGAGGTTGTCGACATAGACGCCCAGGCTTGAGTTGTACTCTCCAAGCTCGTGCTGAACGATGGCCACCGTCTTCCGTGCATAGCGCAGGCTGGTGGCATAGTCACCCTGTTTCCGATGAATTACGGAAAGGTCATTGTAGAAGGAAGCCACGTAAGACGATTCTTTGTCACCGGGGTGCATCTCTAGGACGGTGTTCAGACCTTTTCGCACCCAACGAGCCGCCTCAACGTAATCCCCTTCGTAAAAGTAGGTATCTCCGATGTTCTTGAGCTGAGTCGCCACATGATTGTGGAGTTCGCCCAGATGTTTCTTGTTGATCTCAAGACTTTTGAGCATCCAGTCGCGCGCATCGGTGAACTTCCGACGGTTCACCAAAAGTTCGGCATAGGCCCCATAAGTTGTCGTCAGATCGAAAGCATCAGCGGGAAGCAACCGTTCGCGCACTTCCTTTTGGTAGAGAATCATCTCTTCCGCTTCTTCAATATTCCCGGCCCGATGCAATCCGTAGATCTCAAAGAGGTAGCTATCGGCGATGGCCAGTTCGTACTGCTGTTCTTTGGGGAGAGTGGCGTTATAGGTTGCGGTACCTAAGTAAGCTTTGGCCGTGGCAAGTTCGAAACGGCTATATTCACCTAGCTCTTCCAGAGCAAGGATTAATCTTTCTGTGGCCTCGATCGCGCTTTCGTAATCCGCCCCGTTTCGATACTCGTAGACCTCTTCCCACAGCACATCGGTTTCCGCTGTCCCGGCATATACAGGAGAGACGACCATCCCTAGGAGTAGAGCGACAATTAGAATGCGAAACATGGTTTGTTACTTGAGGCGCTCTTGGGCGCGCCTTCCTGGTTCGCCGGATTCTTTGGCGAGCTCTTCAAGCAAAGCTTGGGCTCGTGCATCTTTTCCGGTTTCTTCGAGACACATGGCTTGCGTCCATCGCGATTCAGAGCGCCATGGTTCTGGAATGTCGGCCAAATCCACATTCTCGTAAACGTCGAGGGCCTCTTGATACTGACCGTCTAGAGCAAAAGCACTTCCAAGGTAAACCTGTCGAAGCGCCTCTAAACCTTCATCGGCAGTCGACGTCTGGAGGAGGGAAATGGCGGATTTCCAGTTTTCTTCATTGTAGGCTTCGAAGCCTTGGAAGATTGTATCACCGTTGGTGGCCGCCTCTCCTCGAAGGTTGAGCAAATCGGCGGAGCTGGGAAGAGGAAGAACACCATCATTCTGAGCAGGCAAAAATAGGAAGATGGCCAAAGCGGCGGCAGCCAATCCGGAACCAAGAGCGAGCTTAGGAAAGGAAAACCATTCGCGGAGACGATCGAGTGGGGAAACTTCAGAACGAGGATCGATCTCTTTGGGCGCCTGAACCTTTGCCGGAGCGTGCTCTCGGTTCCAAGTGGCGACCACTTTTTCCTTTTGGCTCACCCAATCTTTAAGACGACTCTCGCAGACGGAACATTCATAGGATTGCTCCAAAAGTTCCACACGCTCTTTGTCTTCAAGCAATCCGTGAGCAAGATCCAGACACTGATCATCGGTGATATGAGCGTGTTGAGCGTGCATCATTCTCTCTCACCCGAAAGTCGGTTTTCTACCAGCTTCCATAGCTCGACAAAAGTGCCGGTGGGGATTTCCAGCGGATTCAACTCTTTCTGGTCCATGCAGTGGCGCATCGCTTTTCTCGTCCGTTGCAAGACAACATCGATATGACTCGACTTGAGCCCGACTTCAGGATGGGTCGCAATGTCTCGACTGCTCATATCCAGAAAGACTCGAAAAAACCAAATACGTTTCGATCTTTCCTGTAGCTGCTCAAAACATTCTTTGATCGCGTCGACATATTCCCGACGCGCGACACTGGACAAAGGAGACTCGCTAGGATGCTCTTCTTCGGAAACCAAGGGCTCTAACTCCGCCGGCGACTCCACCGTCACTTGGCGCCCCTGTTTCCTCAAGAAATCAATCGCTCCATTCCTGGCTACCTTTGCCAGATAACCCGCAATCTCAGATTCCGACCGAGTTTTCGGGTCCCATACTCCTTGTTCGGCTTTGCCGAGCAAATCTAACGCCTTCTGTGACGCTAAATCTTCCATGTCTTCCCGAGCGAGCCCCCCCAGGCGACCCTGGTCTCGCTGTAAGTACATGAAAATACTAGTGTTTAGAAGGGTCCACAGCTCTCCCCGGGCGGCTTCGGAACCACCCTGAACTTGGTGACATAAAGTCTGAATCCGGCTTGGCCAGGCAGGGGTTTTGGAATTCGTCATGATTTGGATCGAGACAATCGAGCTGTTTTTCGACTCTATCCGCCCATTCGCCCCTACGCAAGGAGAGCCCCATTGACCCGTCCCCTCTTCGCTCCCTACCATCCCTTGAAGGGAGGGCGTTTTTGTGACCCGGGTACTTTCGCTGATTTTAGGAACTGTCATTCTTCTGGGCATTGGGTTTTACCTCGGCAGAAGACCTGTAAAGGACCTGGCCAAGCAGGTCGATGAAGTCCGCTCGCACTCTCAAATCCGTATGGGTGAGATGGAAGCTCAGGCCAGCCTGGCCGAAGCACGGTCGCTTCTGAGCGAAGCTAGGGCCGATTTGCTCCAAGCCTCTTTTGAAGCCGGAGAAAAAAGGTTCGAAACCGCCTCCGTTCTTACCGATAAGGCTAAGGAGGCCCTGATCCAAAGTAGCCGTATCTCCGGAATGGATCTCGACTTATCGGAAGCCGACGCCATGATCGAGCGCGCGGTTGTACAACTAGGAAACGACAACCCGGCCGCAAAGCGCACACTCGCTCAAGCGGCCCTGTTGTTGGCTCAAGCTCTTGATCGAAAACACGCCTAACTCGGAGTTCTGTTGCGACTACTGGATTTTCTAAGACCCGAAATGATTTGGGTCGCCTTGGAAAGCGATTCCAAACAAGATAGCTTGAAGGGCTTAGTGGATCGTGTGGTGGAAAGACAGGTCGTTCAAGAAGCCGGAACCTTGCTAGAAGCACTTTGGGCTCGAGAGCACATTGTGACCACGGGGATCGGTAGGGGCATCGCCATTCCCCATGCGGATTTACCCGAAATCACACACCCACAACTGGCGCTTGGCGTTTATCCGGCGGGGGTGGATTTCGATGCTCTGGACGATCAGCTCGTACACCTAGTCTTTATGTTGCTGGGAACTCCTCGAACACCGGGACTCCACATGAAGATTTTGGCCCGTATTGCACGCTTGAGCAAAGACCCCGATCTTTGCCAAGATCTGATCAAAGCTACGGAACCCCATGTTGCGATCGAGATTCTTCGTCGCACGGAACAGCGTCATTAGGAAGGCATCGTGAAGCTTCTTGTTTTTGTCCTCAACCAACCCGAGAAACTCGAAGAGATCCTAGCCGGCTTTGTCGAACTCGACATCACGGGGGCTACGGTTTTGGATAGTGTTGGCATGGGTCAGTTTCTCGCTTCAGAGTCAGCCCTTTTTGCTGGGTTTCGATCCGTTATTCGCGGCACCAACGAGTCGAACAAGACCATCACCACCGTGATCCAAGACGACGCCATCATCGATCAAGTCATTCCGCTAATTGAGGAAGTTTGCGGGCCCCTTGATGAACCGGGAACCGGCATCTTATTCACGCTTCCCATCGATCAAATCTTCGGGATGCGTTCGGATTCAGAATAGCCACATCCGGTTTACCGAAAAGCCTCATTTGACACCAGAACCCCCAAAAGTTAGGCTTTTTGCTACTTAGACGAGATTGAGAGAGTTCTGTGTGGATCCTCTTCACGCAGTTTTAAAAAAGGTGTCACCAATATGCCGCATCGAACCGACAGTGATGCATCTGCCCACCAAGATGAATCCGATCGCAACGCCGCCCGCTTAAGTAAGTTTCTTGCCCTGGTTCTTCGTCATCGCGCTTTTCAGTTTGACCTAAGGCTCGACGATGAGGGTTTTGTTCCGGTCGATGAACTTCTCGAAGTCATCCATGAACAAGGTTTGGACTGGGTCACCGAAGATGACCTTGCCCAGGTTGGCAGCGACCATGTGCGCAAGCGGTTCGAAATCGTCGACGGAAAAATCCGCGCCACCTACGGACACTCTTTTAGAAAACCGATTCGATACACGGAAATCGATCCCCCTGAGTTTCTGTTCGCAGGAATGGCCAAAAACAAATCGACCCTGGCCCGAAGCAATGGTTTGAAACCCGATGGGCGCCAGTACGTGCACCTGACGGATACTCATGAAGAGGCCATGGCTGTAGGGTCACGAGCCGATCAAGAAGGCGATGTGGTGGTGGTGCTAGCCAAACAGGCGGCCGAAGCGGGAATTCCGTTTCACAAACCCACCTCGGGTTTGTTTCTATCCCCAGCCATACCCAGCAAATTCATTGAAGTTAAGATGGAATTTGGTCGTCGGGCACGTCGGAAGGGTCGTCGCCGCTAGTTTCGGCTTCAATCTGCGCTTTTGATTCGGAAAAGCTTGTAAACAAGAGTGCGAGTACCCCACCGGTAACGGCCATATCCGCAATGTTAAACACCCCGGTGCGAAGGGATCCGATTCCCACGTTGAGGAAATCGACGACCACACCCTCGTTTCGGATCCGATCGATGAGATTCCCCACACCGCCGCTCACAATCATCGCGAGCATGGCGACCTGCAATCCGGAGAGTCGCTTGGACCTCATGACGTAGATCAAGGTTGCCACCAAAGCAATGGAAACCAAGCCGATAAATAGGGCGAATCTGACCGATTGAGGG
>JABDJR010000373.1 GCA_013003415.1 Candidatus Eiseniibacteriota bacterium
GGACGAATGAACGCGCGAGGGCCTATTTTTAGAAGGCGCTCGCCGGGTTCTGCACCGCGGGGAGGAAACCCAAGGATGACCGGGGGATGGAGCTGAACGCCCTCCCCCAGTTCAACACCCGGAAATACTTGCGGCTCCATCTGGTGCCTAAACGGTGAGCTGACGCGGGCTGGCCACGTGATCCCAGCTCAGTTTCATGGGCTGGCCACCGTCGATGAGGGAACGCTCGGCTTCCTCGAGCACCTTCACCACCGTGAGTCCGCTTTCCGCATGAGTGCGCGGACGACCGCCGGTGAGAATGGCGCTTAAGTAGTCATCCATTTCAGACTGAAGCGGCTCATAGGAGTCGAGCTTCGGCGAAACAATATCCCCCGCCCGGTAAGACAGCTGATACTCACCGAAGGTTTCGGGGTCTTTGTAGTTCACACCCTTGTCGAAGATCTTTACCTTCTCCAAGTGCTCGGTGTCATCGTACACGAGCATCTTCTTGGAACCGACAATGGTGGTGTTCCGAAGTTTAGACGGTGAAAGCCATGACACTTCGACATGAGCCAACACGCCGGAGCCGAAGCTCAGGTCCATGAAGGCCACATCGGGAAGCCCGGGCTGCACGTAGTCGCGACCCACGGCACTGACCTGTTTCGGAAACTCGTCGAGCCAGTAGAAGATCATGGACAGATCGTGAGGCGCCAAGTCCCAAAGCACGGACACATCTTTTTGATGAAGACCGAGATTTACGCGGCTGGAAGAGATGTAGAAAATGTCGCCGAGTTCACCGCTATCCAAGATTTCGCGAATCTTGTTCACCGCCGGCGAATAGATGAAGGTATGCCCCACCATGAGTACCAAAGACTTCTCTTCGGCAATGCGCATGAGCTCGGTAGCCTGAGCGCTCGTGTGGGCAAAGGGCTTCTCCACAAACACATGCTTACCCGCTTCCAAGGCGCGCTTGGCCAGGGGGTAGTGGGTGGAAAGAGGCGTGGCGATCACCACCGCCTTTATGGACTGGTTATCCAGGATATCCTGAAAGTCCGAGGTAATGGCGTCGACCGGATACCGTTTTTGAATGTAATCCAGTCGAGCGTGATCTAAGTCGCAGGCCATAACCGAACGGCAATGGCGGTTCTCAACCAGGTTGCGAACGAGGTTTGGCCCCCAATACCCGCAACCGATAACTCCTACATCAATCAAAACTAAGCCCTCCCAGGACTCACAAGACATCGCCCTACAAAGAGGGCCCTAGTGGCCGCCTTCGCGTCGCAAGACAACGGGGATCGTCCGGAGCAATAACTTCAGATCACCCCACAACGACCAGTTGGCGATGTAGTGCAAATCCAACAGCACCATGTCTTCGAAAGAAACTCGGCTTCTTCCCGCGACCTGCCACAGGCCTGTAATTCCGGGATAAACATCGAGCCGATGGCGCTGCCAATCTTCGTAAAGTTCCCATTCGTACGGGAGACAAGGTCGAGGTCCGACCAAACTCATATCTCCGCGTATCACGTTCCAGAGTTGGGGAAGTTCGTCGAGGCTCGTACGCCGGAGGAACTTACCCAAAGATGTAATTCGAGGATCGTCTACCAATTTGTAGATGCGTTGACCTTCCTTTGTTTGAGTCACGGCCGTGCCGCGCATGAGAGCTTCGACATACTCGCGATGTCGGGCGTCGTCGTTGTCTTGCACCATGCTTCTAAACTTCAGCATGATGAAACGTCGACCGTTCTCTCCGACTCTCTCCTGCCGATATAAGACCGGCCCTGGAGAACTCAACTTGATGGCCCCAGCAATAAGCAGCAGGAAGGGTAACAGGAAAAGCCCCCCCGCAACAGAAAGGGTGGCGTCGAAAACACGTTTCCCAACCCTAAATAGGCCTCGCTGATGGGATCTCTGAAGCTCGATCAGGGGCACGCCCCCCAGTAGCTCCCCAGAGGTCTTGGCCACCATAATCTCGAAAACGTTGGATGCTAGGGTTACGCTCAATCCATCCCGCATCCAGGAGTGGGCCAGACGGACTAAATGACCCCGAGAAAGGTCTTCTCGAGCCACGAGAACCTGGGTGATTCTATTTTCGGAAGCCAGTTTGGGAATAACCGAAAGATCACCTAAATACGGTATCGATTGGGACTCGCCTTCCTCGCCGGAAGCTGATTTTTTTTCGGGAGGGGCATCGTCGAGAAAACCCACCAGACGAGGAGCGTACTTTCCCTGTTGTTGGGTAGCCTTGGCTAGGCGACGCGCGAGGCTACCGGTTCCTACAATGACACGAGCCCCGCGAAGTGACGGACCGTAGCGACGGTTTAACCACAGTCCCCAGGCAGAGCGTAAGAGCGCCATCCCCCCGAAACCCAAAACCAAAAACAAAGTCAACGCACTGCGGGAACGCAAGGGCGCACCGGCTTTGCTCAAAAACAAAACCAACACCAGGGTTCCGGTTAGCCAAAACCACGTGGTGAACAATCGGCTTCCGATACGGCTTCGAGAGGCCGCCACCCGCGGTTCATGCAGACCGTGAGCCGCCGCAATGAGAAAACCACCGGCTGCTACGACGAGGGCAACAAGAAGCAAACGCGGCAACGTATTCTGAAACGCAACCGGATCACGAAAGGCATAGCTCGCTAAGAAGGCGAGGCCAATCCACAACGCATCCGTGAAAGCTAGACCGGTACTGATCGGACCAGAGGGGACCGGAGGAAGCGCAGGATGATCGTGCTCGGGGGAAAAATAGGGGGCAGACTTTTGGCTGCCGGAAACATGTCGGGTCATTGGCTGAAACTCTAGCCTTCTTATGAAAAATAAGAAAGGACCTTACAGCCCCCCCTCCGATTCCCTTAAGACTTAACTTGAAGAGAACAGAAAGGGACCATCCCCGGTGATGTTAGTAGGTAAGCTGCTCGTCCCAATTTAAAGCCTTGCTTTAAGTTAGCCAGCCTAGCACAGGATTGATAGGAGCCTCAACACCCCTAGAAGTAGCGTTCTTCGCTCTCTCCGGCGCGGTTCCAGGCCGCCACCATGCGGGACTCCAAGGAGCTCTGGCGATCCAGAAAGTCTCTAAGATCGACAGGGCCTTCCGCGGACTGAGGCAAGCTCAACCACATCGAGCTGAGAGAGGCGGCAGCGGCAAGTTCACGCTCCTCGGTCGTTCCCCGGGCCACAAAAACCACGGAGGAAGAGTGAGCACCAAAGGTGGCGCCGAGGACGTTTGTGAGCAGGTTCGGAACCACGGCAGACTTGGGACGAAGCTCAATCAAGCGGTGACGAAGCTGAGCTTCATCCTCCCCAGCGAAGGTTCGTACGTGAGGTTGTCCGTAGCGCTGAATCACCATGGGCGAGCCCTGGGTCAAAAACTGCGCCGCGCGCTGTTCCTCAGTTTCCAAAACCGGACCGGTTCCTAGGACGAGCACGGGAGAGTCGGTCGTTTCCGAACAAAGCTGAAGCCCGGAGCGCAGAAGGTCGCGCTGCAATTCGGGCCAACCCAAAACCAAGAACGCGCGTCCCCGAAAGCGGGCGCCAAGATAGCCGGACATCAGGGACGAGGGCGTCAGAAAATCTGCCGAGGAGAGGGGCATACCGGCTCTCCAGGCTTCTGCAGCATGGGACTTGGGTCCGAGGGGGGAGTCGGGAGCGAGAATAGCTACAGAGGCTTGATTGGACTCGAAGAAGGTCAGAAGCTCTTTTGCATTCAGGTCAACGCGACCCCGTTGCCAAAGCACGCCTTCCCACGCCAACAAAACCAGTGAATTCGGTCCAAAGTCCGCCACGATTCCCTCCAGGTTAAAGCCTGATTTGGGTATCGGCATCGCGCAGACGCGACTTAGACGAAGTTGGTTATTTCACCCAAAAAATCTCAGAGCGGAGGTTCCCCAAGGAAGATCCCTGGCGTTGGGTTTTGTTTGGAGGAAGCTTTGTTTGAAGGAAGCCGACGGGAGTGGACGATTACTCGATGATGTCGGAACCGAAGTGCGACTTCACTTTGTTTTTGGCAACCCAACCCATGACCTGGTAACGATCGCGGCGCATGGAGGCGCGAGCCGTACAGACCATCCAGCAAGGTTGGTTACAGGCGCGAACCACGCCCCGAGCCTTTTCCATTTCTTCTGATTTCCAGATATCCATGAAGCTATGCTCACGAACATTACCCACCGGCATGTCGAGAATGTTGCAGGGGAAGACGTCGCCCGTTGGGTCGATCATGAAGCTCGTGTGACCAGCCTCACAGGGTGTAGGCCGGACATTGGCGCGAGCGTGCTCAACTAGTCCATGGTGGAAGTAGGCTCTGAGCCAGCTTTTAGGACGGGTGCTTTGAAGTTCTTTCTGAGCTACGTAGTTGAGCTGGCGGGTGAGTTCTTCGGTGTTCACACCCTTGTTGGCCGCGGTCTTGAAGTAGTGATCGGAGTTGTGTGCCACCGCGACCGTGAACTCCACTCCGGTTTTCATGGCGAGGTCGTAGATCTTGCTAAGGTGATCGGTGTTGTCCCCGGCGGTGTTCACCGTGGCCGTGAACGCAATGCGAAGATTCGTGACCCCTTCGGCCTGAAGAATCTTGACCGTCTCGTAGGCCTTCGCATAGCCGCCTTTAATCCCTCGCACCTTGTCGTGCATTTCTTCTTCGCCATCGATGGAGATGGCAAAGCCAATGCCCGGATCGTGCTTGAGGATGTCGGGAAGCAGCTTCTTCGTTTGCCGGGGTTGAAGACCGTTGGTGGAAAGCGTGACCTTGGCTTTGGGAGCCGCTGAACGTACTGCTTCAACAACCTGCGGTAAGTCTTTACGCAGGAAGGCTTCACCGCCCGATAGATTCACGTATAGGAGCGAGTCGGGAAGGATCTTGGCGTACTCGTCGGCGGTCAGTTCACCCTTGCCGGATTGGTCGGCTTCCCAAATACCGCACATGACGCAACGGGAGTTGCAGCGGTAGGTGAGGACCAGCAGAAGGTCTTCGGGAACCATACGGCGATGAGCCCGGGCATGGGGAAACAGCACCTCCATGTCTCCATGTTGGTCTTCATGGCCGTTGCCATTTCCGTTTGTGCCGTTGCCGTTGGATTGACCGTTCTGATTTGCCCACTTAGGCAGCGGCTTTTGAGGCACGCCGGGCGCGACAGAACGGATGGTTTCAGGTTTCGAAGCGTCCTTAGGACCGCCGGTCGCTTCGGCCGATGCAGGTCGGTCTCCCGAAAACCCAGAGGCAGCACCAGGTTTTTGTGGATCCGAGATTTCGCTCATGATGCTCCAAGCAAAAGATGACCACTTAAGT
>JABDJR010000042.1 GCA_013003415.1 Candidatus Eiseniibacteriota bacterium
GAAGTAGGCGAGGTAACGTTGTCGCTCCAAAGCCATCTGTTCCAGAAGTCCGTGATCGCGACCGTCCAAATGGGGGGCGTTCTGCCCAAGGAAGTTGACGAAGTCCGCTTCGCGATCTCCCAGCAGATACAGGGCCCAGGGAAGGATGCAAAGCACAACCGTAAGAGCGGCCAGGCCCAACTGATGTAGGCGTGTGGCCAAAGGTTTGGGGTCGGTCAAGAAAAGGAAGCCGGTGACCCCCGAAGCCAAAGCTCCCGCGGGGTGAGAAAGAAACGCCAGCCCCGCGCCAAGCCCCATGGCCAATCCCCGCCATTTCCAGGGAACCGCTAACCAGGACACCCAGGTGAGGGCGAAGCAGAAGGCAGTGAGGGATTCAAAGCGGATGGTTCGATGCGACTTCCAGAGGGTGGGGTCCGTGGTAATGCAGAGAGCCAGCCAGAGAAGGAGGGCCCCCAGCCAAAGCTTAGGGTTGGCGATGTCGCTCCGGGATAGGTCCCCACCTCCCAACCGGGAGGAGTTCCCACCTTCTAGTTGGGGGCTTTTCCCATCCGAATCCCCTGGCCTCCGGGATCTGTTCCCACTGAGCAAGAGCATGGCTCCATGACACAGGAGCAAGACCGTTCCAAACCCAAGGAACATAGAGAGATAGCGGCCTCCGGCGAAGGCGGGAAGGCCCAGTTTGTAGACACCGCCAAGCAAGAGGAACTTAAGGGGGGAGTTCCAATAGAGGCGATCATCAAACCTGTAAATGCTTCCGTGAGAAGGGTTTCCGAACTCCCCTGCGGTGGCCAGGGTGTAGCCGGGCTCGGCAATCCAACCCTCATCAATCCATACGCGGGGGTAAAAGTCGGACCCGAGCAAAGTGATCCCCCAGTAGAGGATCGAAATGGCCAAAATGAGGCCTAAACGGTGGGAATTCGAGAGGATAGGCCGTCTCCTAAGGCGTTTAAGGACAACAAATTACATCGAAATCCAAAAAACTTTCGAACTTTGTATAGAAAAGCATTTGACGGATGCGGAAATCTACTTGTATTGTCCCACGTGGGAAGAATTCCCGTTCCATCCCGGTTGGGTGGGAACGGATCCCGAAAGGGAGCATTTTTCCGAAACGTTAAAGCGGGACCGACCCGCAGATCCAAATGGCTTCGATTTTCTCTTCGGCCAAGGGTCGAAGGAAGGAAACCAGAACCGATGAATCGTCGGGGGTCCAGTGAGCTACTTAGTTGGGACAGCAGATTGCTCCATAGACGACAAACGTCGATTCAGTCTGCATCCGAAATTCAGAGCTGGATTCGGTATAAAAACCTCCGAGGAGTCAGGTCACTATTACCCAGCGGTTCTCATTCCTTGGAAAAAAGGCGCACTCTCACTGATCCCCCTAAAGAGGTGGCAGGAGATGACAGCCGACATCGAACTTTTGGACTATACCATCGAGGAAATTGATAACGCCAAACTGATTTGTTTGTCCGGCGCCGAAAACGTGAACTCAGATCCAGACACGAGATTCACGATGCCGAAAGAGCACTGCGAATGGATTCGCATCGAGCCCGGGAAAAAAGGTCGTTTGGTTTTGGCTGGCACAGGGGAAATGGTTCGCGTCTTTAATGCCGATGAATGGCCGGACGTGCGCAAAACCGGAATGAACCCGAAGGCTCAGTCAGCAGAAGTACAGTTTTACGAGAAAGCATTGGAAACACTCTTAGGCGCTTCGCGCGCAGCGAGAAAAGATGCCTTGGAGTGGGAGCGAAGAAGAGCCCTTAGCCAGAATGGCGAACCTCTTCCCTAGCTCAACAGTTTGAGGCCTCCCCACATCACGTCTTAACCTCAAGGAGGGCACGAGGATGAGGCGTGGGGGAGGCCCGCGAGTGTGACGACGCCGGCACTTGTCGCTCCTATCCGCGCAGGGGGCTTTAGAGTGACGGCGTCGACATCTTAACTCGGCTCTGGCCGAGACTTCTCGACCAAGGTCGAGCGCAGTTTTGACAGCGGGCTTCGGGAAGCGCCTGGGGATCGGGATGGGCCCAGGGGCGAGCGGTGTGAAGTGTTGTGAATGGGCCCGCTACAACTTACGACTCAACGTTTAAGAAGATTGAGTCATTGCATTTCATCAGGAGGGCGCATGTCTTGGGC
>JABDJR010000400.1 GCA_013003415.1 Candidatus Eiseniibacteriota bacterium
AGCATTTCCGCAATCCAAACCTTGATGATGGATTGACGGGTAACTCCGAGTCGTTTCGCTTCGCGGTCGAGGGACTCCAGGCGAACGCTTTTCCTTGGCCTGCGAAATCAGGTGGCTCACGATTTCCCATTGGCCATCAACTCGGTGAACCACACGCAGGTGGTGGATGTGGCGATCGGGCATTGGAGTTCCATCGGACATTTCTTGGCCCTTGCGCACCAGCTTGCTGCGGATCGTGGCAATGTCCGGGCTCAAGAAGGTGACGTCCTCGTACTCGTTTTCTGCAGAGTCGCCGGTCATGACAAAGTCGAGGCTGAAGATAAATTCCAAACCTTTAAGTAGGGCCTCGCGTCCCTCAAAGCGATCGCCAAACGCATTGGTCCAGTCGGTGTCCTCCGAATAACTCTGCACGGCGAGTTCAGCGTCTCGCTTGGCCCATCCCATATTCCAAGAATCCAGAGTCTTTAGAACGGCCTCACGATCCGCATCGGGTTGAGCCTGAGCCAAACCTGATAAGGCGAAAGCAAGAACAAGAGCGGCCATCAATACTTTCATGGGTTCCCCCCGGGTAAAAGGAATGCACGGAGGTCGGAACCCCCGTGCATTCTCAGTTTTAACTTTCGACCATCGACCATACGCATGCCGATAGCGCGAACTCCTAGCTACCGAGCGATGGCAATCTTATGCACCTGGTTGCCTTCAGGCGTAACCAAGCGGTAGAAGTAGATGCCGTTAGGGACGTTCCGACCCGAACTGTCGCGTCCGTCCCAACGAAGATCGTGCACTCCAGCGCTCAAGTGTCGGCTGTTCGTGAGTCGCACCTTGCGACCGAGAACATCAAACACTTCAGCCGTCACGAAGCCACCTTGGGCAAGGCGGAGTACGCCCGGACCCGCGAGACCGGCAATTTCGGGCTTGTCGGGTTCCTCGGACTCCAGCGCTCGCACGCGCTCACGATTACTGACTTCGCGTTCTTCACTTGAACCACCGTTCAGCTGGGGTTCAAAACGCGGGCCCATGGCAAACACGTCGGACATCAAGAAGTCCTCACCCGGGTTGCCCGTGTAGTGAAGGCCAACGCGAGAAATGCCCGTTTCAAGAATGGTCGTCAGTTGATCCACTCCAAAGCGAACCACGAGATCCAGCTCGTCATCACCATCCAGGTATTGCAGCGACCACACCGCGGGGCGGAAGACGGCCAGCTGATTACCAAGATAGACCTGTTTCGGATCGATATCTTCCGGGCGAACGTCGCCGCTCGACGGAATCACAATCTCGAATTCGCTTGCGTCGGGAATGAGGCTGGTACCACTAGGAATGAACCCGGCCAAAGCCGCTGCATTTCCGGACTGATCGTGCGGTACGGTGACGCACACCGTATCAGGGGCGGTGTTTCCGGACATGTCCATCGCCGTATAGATGATGGTGTACTTCCGGCCATCTCCATTTCCTTTGCGTTCGGCTCGCAACTCGAAGTCGACATCCGGCGTTCCAAACTCAGCGTCGATGTCGTCGTCCGTGTTGCCGTCACCGATTCCGTTGTCCGCTTCGTTGCTGGTGATGCTGGTGAGCACAAAGGTCGGGTTCGGGTCACAGATGTCCGTCACTTCAACCGTGGCCGCGATCGGCACCATCTTGTGGTTTGGTGGCCAGAGCACGTTCCGGTCGAGTTCCACCGTGATCTCCGGAGGAGTGGTGTCTTCAACCGTCACGTCCACCATGCAGCTGTCCACGTTGTCGTCCGCATCCGTTGCGTAGAAGGTTACCGTGGTGACTCCCAGGGCAAACAGATCTGGGGCGTTGTTGGTAATGACCGGGTTGTCATCGCAGATGTCCGTAGCAGAAACGCCGTCAAAGAACGGGATCAACTGCGGGTCATCTTTAGAAGTGCCACCGGCTTCCGTACATTCCACGGTGATCGGATCCGGGCACGTAATCACTGGAGGCGTGGTGTCTTCAATGGTGATGCTGACCTGGTCCGAATCCTCTTGAATACCATCGCTCACGACCAACGTAACCACGGTGGTTCCTTTGGGGAATTCACCGGTTGGAGATTGGGCGTTCGCGTTGCTGAAGGTGACCCCCGTAGCCGACCACGCGTAGGTTAGCGGGTCGCCGTCAGGGTCGCTCGAACCGGAACCATCCATTTGCACCGTGGTGGTGGTGTGCGATTCGCACTCGACGGTTTGGTCTGGACCCGCATCCGCAACCGGCGGACGGTTCACGGTGGCAGCAAAGGTTTCACCCAAGTACGGCCCCGTGGGCAGTGTGTCACCAAGATGATATCCACGGACTCCCCACAGAACATCGTGGGTCGATGCGATGATGGTGGCGATCTGACCGTTGGTGAGATTGTGACTGTTGGCGTTCAAGCCGGGGATGGTAAGAATCGTTGCGAAAGTATTCGCATCGAAGAACACGACATCGAAGGTGTCGCCCGAGTAGCTGCTGGGGCAGCCCACCAAGGCATCCCAGTTGAGAAACGAATTCGACGGCGAGATGATGAGGTTCTCACCTGGAACGTTGAGGCTTGGGCCAATCAAGTGATCCGTGGCAATCTCGCCCATCAGGATTTGGTTTTGAGCCGACTGTCCGGACACGAGGCCTTGCCAGTAGGTAGAGAGGATATGGGGCGAACCGGCCGCCGCCTTCACCGCATCCCAAATGGTGTTGTCGGATAGGCTAATGGCATCGCGCCCGTCGGAGTTGGTGTCGTAGAGATCCCAAAGCAAACGTTGCACCGAGACTTCGTTGTCTTCGCCACGGCCGTTGTTGTCTTGAGTCTCCAGGCTGTAGATGAGGTTCGTGTCTTCTAGATCCTGGTAGGAAACGTCACCAACTCGCGGCACGTTCAAGGAGGCCATGTTCATTTCGGCCTGCCCGGTGGTGCCGAAGTAGGTGGGCCAACCTTCGCCCCAGGCTAGGCGGTTACCTTCATTCTTTTCCCCTCGCACCTGGGCAATGCAGTCGCCGATGCCGTGGGGACCGCCGGGGTTGTTCTCGATGTTGAGGACATCCATAGCGTAGTGACCGTACTCGTGATGGACGGTGTCCCAATCCCAGCGGTCATCTTGTTCAATCTGAACTTCGCCGTCGTAGAAAGAGCCGTCACCGCCGTTGGGCCAAACCAAGTTCACTTGCGCTAAGGCAGCGGCTTCCACATCGAGGGCCACGTAGCCCGCAATCCACGTTCCCGACTGGAACATGGACATGGAGGGCCCGGTTCCCGTATTGGCGGCTGTCGGGCTGTAGTTGAGGGTAGTTCCGCTAGGCGTTTCGTCCCAAACCTGTGAGGTAAATGCGTAGACGGAGTTCCCCGTGGTTTCGGTGCGGATCCAAGTGTTCTCAGCGCGAACCACGACGTAAATGTCTGCGTCGCCGGCGCCTATGCCGTCGTCATTGGGGACCACGGCTACATAGTTTCCGGCCACATCGGTGGCGACCGTAGTTAAGTAGTCGTCGACGATGAGATCTTCATCGTAGATATCGACGTTGGCGCCCCAAACCGGGTGGGTCACTCCATTTTCGTCGGTCCACTGAACCGTACCTTGGACGGTGATGCTGCCACCGGCAGAGGCTTGTGTGTTGAGCTGCGCCGCGTAACCAAGAGCTGGAGCGCCAAGCAGCTCGTTCATGCGCTGTTCTTTTTGCGTAAAGGCGCGGGTCACCATGGGGGCTGAACTTACAGTTCCTTCGATTGCACTGGTGGCGGCCAAGGCCTCGGCGGCAGAGCTTGCGGAAATGGCGCCGTTCTTAATGTCGTCTTCAACCGCTTTTTGTTCCAAGGCGATGAAGCCACCGTCACCGGTGAGTACACCTTGCGGTCGAAGAAGCGCATACATCC
>JABDJR010000406.1 GCA_013003415.1 Candidatus Eiseniibacteriota bacterium
CAACTTGATTGGGGTCGATGGATACACCGATCCGCGGACCAAAGCCTTTAAGGCCAATGGAGCGGTCGTGGGCAAAACTGTCCGACACGGTGCAGAACGCTAGCAATAAAGCACCCGTCAGGATGGCGAAACGACGCATGTGATCCCTCCTCGAAGCATCGTAGGTTGTCCCCGGGATTCAAAGTCATTTCCATGCCGCCAGAACCCCGAAAGGTGTTCATGGCCTTTGAAAGCATGGCCCAAAAGTTTGGGGCCTAAAGCAACTTCCTTCAAGGCGAACTTTTGTTTGGCACACGAAAAGAGCGTCCGGGTTCCCGAATTTATTGCGGCTTGCCCAAGAGTTCGGAAAGCGGGTCGGACAATACTTTGCTTAGATTATCTTCGACCTCAGCTAAAACGCGCCAACCCGCGCCGGCAAGCGTGCTCGACACCGACTGCTGGGAAACCTGAAGCCGTTCTGCGACTTCACTTTGACGCCCATGTTCGCGGTACAGACCCACGACTTGCCACTGGCGCTCAGTCCATTGTTGGAACGTACGTTGTACTAAGAGCATGAGTGCGTTGAACAGGTCATCGAATTGCGGTTCCGACGTGTCCACAAACAACAACCGACCGTCGCGGCGTGCGCGATAGAGCAACTCTCCCGCCAAATCGTAGGCGGGTCCGTCCATGGCTTCGGGATCTTCTGTCTCAAGCGTATGGACTTCGCCTTTGCCGAGCGCCAAGTGCACGTTGAGCGGGTAACACGCTTCTGCCAGTGTGCGCGCTAACACATAGATGGGCTTGTGGGTGGTCAGTACCCCAATGAACTCGGGAAAACCACTGGTGCGTGTGATGGGAGTAAACATGCAGTCGGAAAACTGATCGTTCATTCGACCCAAGGCTTCTTCTAGACGATCAAGAAGCTCTTGTGAGGCGACGACGGTGCTGTCTTCTTCGACTTCGCCGAGTAAGACGTAAAGTTTTCGCTGCATTCAATCTCCATACACGGGGGAAGACATAGTTTTTCCCATGGACATGGAGTTTGGCAACCGCGCAATTCAGAAATCATGAAGGTTTCGCCAGAGAAACTTTGATCCACGCTTCAACAGGTTCAGGTCCACCACTGCCTCGACCCGCTCTCGGAACCCCGCCACCGGGGTTAGCCCCACCACCTCGTCTTCCACCACCACCTCTTCCGGCTCCCATTCCACCCGCACGCACCCTTGGCCCCGCTCCTTGGCGAACTCTGTCCGCAGTTTGGAACCCAATCCCAATGTCACTACCGGAAGCGACTTCCACTCCATAGGTTGCCTCCGGATCTCGGACGATAGGAATTCGTAGTTCATAACTCATGAAATCAGAATCATGCTGGATTTTCCCGAGCAACTCAGGAACTTCACCCACAAACATCCGGGAACCGCGGTGATCTCCGTCGACTAGAATCTCCCACTCCGCCAACATTTTGGTCAGAACCATTTCGGAAAGAGCCGGTGGCTCGCCCGCACCTGGTGGACCACTTGGCCTCAGATCGGGCTCGGTGAGAGCGGCGCCAAGGGGATAGCGCACCCCAAACTTCTCCTTTGAGCCTCCCGCGGGATCAATCCACACGATGAAACCCTCCATCAGCATCTGACGCCGCACGCGCTCCTCCGAAGTTTGCAGGGAGATGTAGATGAAATCGTCGTCGTTGGAAACGCTCACGGTCAGCCCCGCTTCGCGCAAGGAAACCTCCTCTTGCCACGCTTCCCTGTGCCCATTCATTTCGATGGGATGGGGGGGCCATTGACTAGCCACCGGAGCCGCTCCCGCACAAGACGTGAGCAGGGTCACCATGAATATCGGGGCGACGTATTGAAGTGTGCTTCTTTTCATGAGTTCTACCTTCCTTAAGAGGGAAGATAAAACCTAGGTGTGGCAGAACTGTGTCAGGGGTTGGAGATTTAGCGACAAGGCCCCATTACTCAACCCTGATCGCAACCTGCAAGAAGTTGTTCACTTCACCAAGTACCGTGTACCGGATGTAGAAAGAATCGACCCACTCCTGAAAAGCCTTATATTCATGAAGAGGCACATTGAACTCGTCGAAGAGGAGAATGTCGCCTTTGTTCAGGTAGGGGGAAAGCGTGGTCAACACAAAGAGGGTGGCGGTGTATAGATCCGCATCGAGATGCACCACCTTTTTGTTGGTGGAGCTGTAGGTTTCTAGAAACGTGTTCAAGGTGTCCTGAAAGATGCCCTGATAAAACTGCACTCGGCTGTCATCGATTTCAGGGGGAGCGTTCCCATTGGACATGGCTCCCTTTTTAAAAGGACCCCAGTCCTCCGGAAGTCCCGTGAACGTGTCGAAACCGTGGAACTTGGAGCCCGCGGTCTTCACATGCTCGACCCACCACTTGAAGGAGGTTCCCCTGGAAACTCCAAACTCGAGAAAGTCAATGTCCGCTTCGCCCAACTCCGTATCGATCACATACTGATAGAGGCCATTGCGCTTGTCGTACTGAAAGTCTTTGGTGGGAAAGGTGGAGTAGCCCAGGTTCTTTTGGCTGTGAATCCACTTGGAAACACCAGAGAGGTGCCCTAGAAAAGAGAGCTTGCTCGCGGGGAGCAGGCGATGAATGCCAGAACCGTAAAGGAAGTACTTGAACCTGCGGATCCACTTAACTTTGTTCTTCATTCTCAGTTTCTAGGTTAATGCTTCTGGGCCTGGGCTTCTGAACCGCACCCTCTAAGCCAATGGGACCGGGGCGCAGCAAGAGATAATACGAGATTGGGGGCCAAACACAAGCACAGTGGCGTGGGCCTGGCTGATCTCGCGATTTTGACAAATGACTCCTATTTTTGTGTCATTTTGCACTTTTTTGCCGCTTTTCCCTCAGTTTTCACGTTGTTTTTTGCAATTTGATCAGATTTTTCTTTACGAGGCCTGTTTTGAGCTCTAATCTTTTCGCTTATCTTGCCCTCGGTTTTTGGC
>JABDJR010000408.1 GCA_013003415.1 Candidatus Eiseniibacteriota bacterium
GCCTCAAGCTCCTCCCTCGGCAACTTCGACACAGCCTCGGCCCGTCCTTGCGCTCGCTTTAAAGACTCGTCAGGTCCGATTTCCGAAGTGTCTTCACCTAACAACCGATCCACAAACCGGTCATAAGCTCGCTTCAACGGATACGCACTCTCGGTCTGCACCAAGTACACACGTGGCACCTTCTGAATCACACCCAAGTCCCGAGCTTCCATCAGCCCGCGCACCGTGGAACTCGCCAACGCGCCGCCGCCCACCTGAATACACAACGCATCTAACTCCGTACCCGTCCGAGCCAACTCCGCCGCCATCTCATAACCTAGCGTGAGCCCACCCTCCAAACACAACGCGTTCCGCGGGCCCTGCACCGTAAAGGGCAACGCTCCAGAGGCCACCGCCTCCTCGAACCGATGCATGCACGGATCCCCAGCCCGATCACCCTCCCTCGGACACGGGGACAACCGCGCTCCAAGATCGGACAACATGGACAACACTTTCGGATTTGCATCGGGAGGAACGTAGACCTCCAAAGGCATCCCCCCAGCCTTCGCCACCACCGCCGCACCTAGCGCCGCGTTCCCACAACTCGCAATGGCCAAGGGCGCACTCTCCGAAACCGGGTTCGCTTCGGGAAAGAGCTTCAACCAAATCATGATGCCCATGAGGTGACGCGCTTTGTGTGACCCCGAAACGTTGATGGTTTCGTTCTTGATCCACGGCGCATACTCGGGATCGAAACCCAGCGCTTCCCCTAACGCGACAGAGGGAAAGAACGGCGTCTCCCGAAACCCCTTACCATCCACCTCGGCCACCGCGTCATCCAACGCACGCACCAAGGAAACATAGGCCTCGTCCGACACGCCCTTACGACGCGCCATGCGATAGGCGTAGAACAACCGCCGATACTTGATAAACGGGTTGTCTTCATCGCGGCTCTCGAACAGCGCCTTCCAGTCGGTCTCCTCGCGCAACACATCCACATCAATCGAACGCGTGAGAATGTGTTCGGGCCCCACCTCATGACTCAAAGGACAGGCATAAGGCTGAAAGTTGTCTTGCGAAGCCCGACTCCCGCAGCCGGGACAAACGAGCGTGATCGCCAAAGGAAACTCCGCCACGCGGCTAACCCATCTCCTTGAGCACGCCCGTCTTCGCGTTGAACTCGTCGATCATGGCATCCCAGGCGGGCAACAAATCTTGCAGCCCCTTCCAGAAATTCTGATCGCGACGCTGCTCAAAGTCCGAAAGACTAATGCCCTGCTGCTCCACCCAGGTGAAGTAGCCAAGGTTGAAGATGCGTTTCCGATCCACATGGGATAGCTCCAACAAGTTGTCGGTAGCCTGCCCAGCCAGGAATCGCCCGTAGGCTTCGGCCGCGTCGGTCTCTTCGAACTTGCCCGCAAAGCGCTTCTGCATGTAACTCGCGTGCTCGGTGGCGTAGAGCTCAGCCCCGTCGGTGGCCACGGTCATGACCACATCGTTCTCGCCCCAGTCCATGTACTTCGCCGTCTTGATCGCGTTCAGCACATTGCAAATGGCCGAGAAGCCAAAGTGCGACAGTTGCTCGATCACCTTCACCGGCACATCTTTCTTGTCCGCCAAGTAGCGCTTACCCACCTCGGAGTTGAACAGAATGTCCAAGGTGTCGGTGGCCTCGTCGGACACGGCCCCCACGAAGTCGGTGTTCATGACGTTGTGAATGAGGGGCACATGCTTGTCGCCGATGCCCTGAATGTTGTGCTCCCCAAAACCGTTCTGCAACAGAGTGGGGCATTCCAAAGCTTCGGACACCACGATGCGCGAGCCGTACCGGTCTTTCACGTAGTCGCCCGCGGCCAAGGTTCCCGCCGAACCGCTGGCCGACACATAGGCGCGCAAGTTCCAGTCGGGGTGATGCTTCTTGCCTTCCTCGAACACGCGGCTAAGCGCTTTCCCCGTGCACAAGTAGTGCACGAGATGGTTTCCGAACTCGCTGAACTGATTGAAGATGATGTTGTGAGGATCGCGATCGAGTTCGGCGCACTTGTCGTAGATTTCTTTGACGTTACTTTCGGAACCGGGGGTGCGCACGATGTCGCTCGGGTCGGCCACCCAGTTTTCCAACCACTCGAACCTCTCGCGACTCATGCCTTCGGGCAAGATGGCCACACCGCGACACCCCATGATGCGCGAGATGGCCACGCCCCCGCGACAGTAGTTGCCGGTGGAAGGCCAGAGCGCCATGTGCTCGGTGGGGTCGAACTGACCGCTCAAGATGCGCGGGGCCAAACAACCGTAGGCGGCGAGCACCTTGTGGGCGCGGATCATGGGAAACCAGGTGCCGAGCATCACCACGATGGGTGCGGCTACGCCGGTGAGGGAGCGGGGGAGAACGACGTGCTGCGGTATTTGGGCGCGTTGGCCTTGCGGGTCGTTGAACCAATGCACCCGAAAGAGGTTGAGCGGGTGAGGGG
>JABDJR010000429.1 GCA_013003415.1 Candidatus Eiseniibacteriota bacterium
CGACGAACCCACCGCCGTGCTCACCGAAAGCGAAGCCGATCAGCTGCTAGCCACCATGAAGCAGCTCGCGGCCAAGGGCATCGCCATTCTGTTCATTAGTCATCGCCTCGACGAAGTGATGGAGTTGGCCAACAAAATCACGGTGCTTCGCGATGGTGAAGTGGTGCAGACCTTAGATCGAAGTGAAGTCACGGTAGAACTCATGGCTGAACTCATGATTGGGCGCACCTTGGGTGAAGAGGGAAAGGCCGGAAGAACTCGCGAGCTAGAAACCGAGTCGGTGCTTTCCATCAAAGACCTTCATGTCGACATGCCCGGTGAATCCACCCACGGAGTTGACCTGGAGGTGCATCGCGGGGAAATTTTCGGCATTGGAGGCTTGGCTGGCCAAGGCAAGCTTGGCATCTCCAACGGCATTATGGGTCTCTACCCAAGTCGCGGTGAAGTTCTCTTCCAGGGAAAGAAGATTCCACTGGGAGATCCGGCTCAAGTACTGGCTACCGGTCTCGCTTTCGTGAGCGAGGACCGTCGGGGGGTTGGCCTCCTTCTGGATCAATCGATCGAAGACAACATTGCTTTCAGCGCCTGCCAGATTCAGGGGAAGTTCTTGAAGGGTTCTGGACCTCTGGCTCAGTTCGACCGGAAAACGGCTCGGACCTATGCCGAGGCCGACATCAAAGGTTTCGACATTCGCTGCCGCGGACCCCAACAGCCCGTGCGCCGGCTTTCGGGTGGCAATCAGCAAAAGGTCTGTTTGGCTCGCGCCTTTGCTCTAGAACCGAAGATGCTATTCGTTTCTGAACCCACTCGCGGCGTCGACGTGGGAGCCAAAGATCGTGTGCTCAAGCTTCTCGTGGAGTTGAACCGCGATAAGGGCATCACCATTGTTGTCACCTCAAGTGAGCTTGGTGAGTTGCGCCGTATATGCGACCGCATCGCCATCATCGATCGGGGCCAGGTGGCGGGCATTCTTGCACCCAATGCTCCCGATGTGGAGTTTGGTTTGTTGATGGGAGGGGAGCGCCGATGACCTGGGCCGTCGATCTCATCAAGGGTCTCGGAATCACCCGAGGCATCATTCTTCTCTTCCTGGTTGGCCTTTGGATCTTGGCCACCCTGGCCACCAGTTTGCCCCTAACCGGCCTCTTTGCGGACTGCCTCATTCGGACCGGTATGAACGGTGTGTTGGTTTTGGCACTTGTCCCCGCGGTTCGAGCCGGGGTCGGATTGAACTTTGGGATTCCCCTTGGAATTGTCTGTGGCCTGTTCGGCATGGTGACGCTCATGGACATGAACATCCGTGGGTACTCCAGTTTGTTCGGCGCCATGGTTTTGGGGGGCGGCATTGGAGCCTTAGCGGGTTTTCTTTACGCGCGGCTTTTGGAGCGTGTCAAAGGCCAAGAGATGATGGTCGGAATCTACGTCGGTTTTGCCGCAGTTGCCGGCGCTTCGATCTATTGGCTCGTTGCCCCGGTCAAGAATCCTGAACTGGTTTGGCCTTTGGGTGGAGCCGGGCTTCGTAATACGCTGGTCTTGGCCGACTACTACTCGCAGTATCTGGACAAACTGGGAGCCATTCCGTTTGGCACCGGATACATTCCCACCGGCCTGTTGGCGTTTTGGTTGGGAATGTGCGGTCTGCTCGCCTTGTTTCTCAAAACGAAAATGGGAACCGCCCTCACCGCGGCCGGTGCTAATGAGCGGTTCGCCGAAGCTAGCGGAATCAATGTGACTCGCATGCGCACGATCGGTGTGATCCTGTCCACCGTGCTCGGGGCCATCGGTATCGTGATCTATAGCCAGTCTTACGGATTTGTACAGCTCTATAAGGGTCCACTTCTTATGGCTTTCCCCACCGTGGCCGCCCTTCTCATTGGCGGGGCAACGGTGCGAAACGCCACCATCACTCACGTCATTATCGGAACGTTTTTGTTTCAGAGCGTTCTCACCACCTCGCTTCCGGTGGTGAACGAGATCGTGGCTAAGGGCGGCTCCGAGTTTGGGAACATTCCTGAGATCGCTCGTCTCATTATTTCGAACGGCATTATTTTGTACGCCCTTACCCGAAAGGAAAGTGCCTGATGGCGGCCGAGCCCGTACTTCCTTTGGTCGAAGAACCTGGAACCAATCGTGTGAAATCGGCCATGGTCCAGAACATCGTGCCCATCCTCTTTGGGTTGCTCTGCCTGACCGGTGTTCTTGCGGCGCAGATACCGTTTCCCTTCCTCATCAATGAGGTGGTCACTCGTCTAGCAAGAAACCTCTTCTTGGTTTTGAGTCTCATTATTCCGGTTGTGGCGGGAATGGGATTGAACTTCGGTATCGTCATTGGGGCCATGTGCGGGCAGATCAGTCTTATCATCGTCGAGAATGCCGAGTGGGCCGGTATCGATGCGCTGCTCATCGCCGCTCTCATTTCGCTGCCCCTAAGTCTTCTGTTTGGGTTCCTCACCGGCCTCCTTATGAACCAGGCCAAGGGTCGCGAGATGATCACAGGAATGATCCTCGCTTTCTTCGCCAACGGCATATACCAGTTGCTGTTCCTGCTGATGGCGGGCCCGTTGATTCCTTTGAGAAACGAGAAGATCCTCCTCCCTACGGGAGTTGGTCTTCGAAACACGATTGACTTGGTTGGCACAAAGCATCAACTCGACGAGCTGGTCCGGGTTGGCGTTCCCTTCATGGGACTCAAACTCTTTTTCCCCATCATCACGTTCGTCGTGATCGCCTTGCTTTGTTTCGGTTTGCGCTGGTACCTCAATACCCGATCGGGTCATGGTCTGAGGGCGGTAGGACAGGACATGCACGTGGCCGAGATCGCAGGCATCCATGTGAATCGGAGCCGAATCCGGGCCATTATTCTATCCACCATGCTCGGCGGCATTGGACACGTTATTTGGCTTCATAGCATTGGCACCATGAACACCTACCAAAGTCATGAGCAGGTGGGGCCTTATGCTATTGCTGCCCTATTGGTCGGGGGCGCAACTGTCGCCCGGGCCACCATTTGGCACGCCATCCTTGGCACGTTTCTCTTTCACACCCTTTTTATCGTATCCCCACTTGCAGGACAGACGCTGCTCGGAAGTGCCCAGATTGGAGAGTATTTCCGGGAGTTCGTGTCCTACGCCGTGATTGGTGTCACTCTAGCCCTACACGCTTGGAAAACCGCGCGTGCATAAGTTAGGCTAGGGAGTCTCTTGATCCACTTATTTGGGAATTGCAAGGAGATCGCAATGAAATTGCTCCGCATGGGTTTAGTAATGGCTTGCCTCGTCGGCATGGTCAGCTGTAGCGGCGGTTCTGAAGAAGATCTGGCTGTCGACGGGAAGTTGCCGTTTAAGATCGGCATCATGACGGGAACCGTTTCCCAAGGTGAAGATGAGTATCGCGGTGCGGAACGGGTAATTGCAAAGTACGGTGCCGACCGTATCAAGCACGTGACCTACCCCGACAACTTCATGGTCGAGCAAGAGACCATGATCGCGCAGATTCTTAACTTAGCTGCCGACTCGAAGGTGGAAGCCATCATCATTGCCCAGGGTGTCCCCGGTTCTATGGCGGCCATGAAGAAAGTGAAAGAGCTGCGCCCTGACATGCTTTTCATTTTGGATAACCCCCACGAAGATCCTCACCAGGTTGCCGGCTACGCCGATCTTTCTTTAATTCCAGATGATCTTCGCCGTGGCGAGACCATTGTCGAGTTGGCAAAGAACATGGGCGCAACGTCCTTCGTGCACTATTCCTTCCCGCGACACATGAGCCAGGAACTACTAGCACGCCGCAAAGACATCATGGAAGACCACGCCGCGAAGTTGGGCATGGATTTTGTTTATGTGAATGCTCCGGATCCCACCGGCGATCAGGGTCTCCCGGGAGCGCAGAAGTTCATCTTGGAAGATGTCCCGCGTCAGATTTCTCAGTACGGAAAAGACACCGCGTTCTTCTCCACGAACTGCGGTATGCAGGAGCCCCTCATTCGCGCCGTGATGGATAAGGGCGCGATCTTCCCCGAGCAGTGCTGCCCGTCTCCGACTCATGGTTATCCCGGTGCTTTGGGTATTGCGATCAACGAAGAGCAGGCGGGCGATATGGCTCAAATCTGCGAAGCCATTCAGGGCAAGGTCGACGAATACAACCAGCAGGGCCGTATGGCCACCTGGCCGGTTTCGATCGGTATCGTAACCATTGAAACGGCCGTCGATCTCGCCATCAAGAAGGTTCGCGACGATATCGATATCACTCAACCCGCGGTCATTCGCGAGTCGATGCAGGAAGCGTCGGGCGTCGATGTGACGCTGGTGCCTTTCGAGGGCAAGGACAACTACTACCTCGTGCTCTTGGATAGCATCGTCTTCTAGATCGCGATTAGCTGGGGTATAAAGACTTGAGGAAGGGCCTCACCTTAGGGTGAGGCCCTTTGCTGTTTCGCAGCAAGCTTTGGTCAAGAAGTCAGCGGACGAAGATCAACTCTTAGGGGCGCTCGCCTTGAGCAACGTAAAGCCTAGAAGAGCCGCAACAATGGATCCGGCAAACACACCCAATCGGGTTTGGACAGCATAGGTTCCTTCGGCTCCCTCAAAGGCCAGCATGCCGATGAACAGGCTCATGGTGAACCCAATGCCGGCGAGCAAGCTAATACCC
>JABDJR010000435.1 GCA_013003415.1 Candidatus Eiseniibacteriota bacterium
CTATTGCGATTCCAACTTTAAATTATGCACAACTTAGATAAAAACGTTCTCATCGACTGGCACGGACACAATGATCGTGGTTTGGGCGTGGTCAACGCGCTGGTAGCAGCCATTGCCGGCGCCGATCAAATCCACGGAACTGCCCTCGGAGTCGGAGAGCGCTGCGGCAACGCAGCCATGGATCAGATTTTGGTCAATCTCCGCCTCATGGGCGTCATTGATAACGACTTGTCCAAACTCGCAACCTACTGCGAAACCGTGTCCGAAGCGGTTGGCATCGAAATCCCTTGCAACTATCCCGTGGTGGGAACCGACGCCTTTCGGACTGCAACCGGGGTTCATGCTGCGGCGGTCATTAAAGCCGCCCGACACGGAGACGATTGGCTGGAAGACATGATCTACTCGGCGGTGCCGGCTTCCATGATCGGTCGCCAACAGGTGATTGAGATTGGACCGATGAGCGGACTGAGCAACGTGACCTACTGGCTCAGTCAGAAAGGGATCGATCCTGATCCCAAGCTTGCCCAAAAGATCTTCGATCACGCCAAAGCTGCGAAAGCAGTTTTAGAAGAAGCCGCCATTCTGAAGGTGGTCGAAGCCTTTAAGCAGGAAAGCTAGCGAACGGCCCCATCTCCCGAGGGCCAGCCTAACGATCGAATTCGATGTACTGAATCCCGGCGTTGTTTCCGGTCATTCCCAGCTCCCAAAGGCGGAAGTCCTTTTCGCCACGGAACTTCGAAATGATCGCGTAAAACCTTGAGGTTTCTCCGGTGCGGTAGGTAAGACGTGTCTCAAAGGCCTGCTCGGGGCGCAAACGCATTTCCTCTTTGCCCACCAGGATCTGATCGAAGACACCTCGATCCATGGGTTTTAGAATGTCGATGCGTTCAAGGTCTTTGAAAGACACTAACTCAAACCGCTCATATCGGTCTTGGAAGAATCCGTAGAAACCGTAGATTCCCCGACGGCGATTGAACTCCAGCTCGAATTTGTCGACGTACACTGGGCCCGCGTTCGTGTAGAGGGTTACGTTGTAAACATCTCCCGAGGGCTCGGGATTGGGTTCTGAAGGAGGAGGAGGATCTGGAACGGGATCGGTTGTGGGGTTCGTTGTGGGAGCATCGACTCCGCTACCGGCACAACCCAAGAAGACCAGGGATACAAAGAGTCCCAGAACCCATAGCTGACGCATTTCCAAACCTCCCTCAGTGAGAACGCCGAGATATCAAAGCGTTCTTTAGAGAGCTTAGCAGGGGACTCCGGCGGGCTCAATCGTTAGACTAGAGAGGTTCGTGTGCGTCATGCCGATCCAAAGCCCGGCACCACGCAAAACTTCAAGCGACCTGAGAGATCATGACCATCGATTTTGGAATCCTTCGCCTCGTTCTATTTGCACTGCTGTTGCCGCTTGGGCTGATTCTTCGATTCGGTTCCCTTCCCCCAAGTTCAGGGATCGGTTTGGGACTACCGTGGACCTACGCCGACGAAGAAATTTGGAAGAGATCGAACCGACGCTTCGGGGAGCTTCTGGTGGGATGGAGTGTGTGGTTGCTACTTCAGCACTTCATAGGAATGCCGTGGGAGTGGATTGCCACTCTGTGGGCCCCACTTATTATTACTTTGGTTGCAAGCCTCTCGTACTCCGCCAGCCTTTACCAACGCCGCTATCACACGCTCCGCGTGATTCGAGAAGACCAGCCCTCAAAACCTTTTCCGAAAAGGGGTGGTTGGTTTGTTGTGGTTCTCAGGGAAGTTCTTCCGCTTTGCGCTCTGCTTATCCCGATTCTTCTGGTTCGTAGTCTCTACGCCGAACTTCCGGATCGCATTCCGATTCGATGGGGGCTTGCCGATGGGCCGATCGATTGGCGCTGGCGAGATGAGGCCCTTGCCTTCCTTCGCCATCAAACCATGAAGATCTACCTTGGACTGTTTTTTCTTGAGTCCGCGTACCTACTTTTGAAGTGGGTTCGCGGCTTTCGCCAGTCTTTTGCTCCCGTCATGCTGACCCGCCCCCACTGGTTTTTTTTCTTCTTCAAGCTCTCCTGGGTCGTCCTTTTTGCGGGGGTCAACCTGGGTTTTGTGCTCCATGCCGCAAAAGGAAAGCCCCTGTCACCATTTCTGGTTCCAGGGGCCATTCTGCTCATGATCCTGGGGGGGCTAGTGGCCTGGGATACACACCGAGCCACCTATGTTCCGCCCAGAAAAGAGAGGGTTATTGGGTCGAAATAGAGGCTTCTTTTTCGAGAAACCGGACGACCTTGGCCGTCAATTCGACCTTGGGTTCGACGTGAGCGTTGTCGGAATACACCGGCTTCAGCTCAGCCAAGGCATGCCCACCAACGCTCCGAGCTTTCACTCGAAGGACACGAAGCGCTTCGTCGTAGGTTGATAGTGTGCCTGTAGTTGCCTTCATCTCTTGAACCGCCGTGACAACCCCGATTACGACATGAGGCTTCACAATCGGGCCCTGGAACACCTCGATTTGAGTAGTGCTTGGGGTCGATTCGTACTTAGTAGGATCCGTGCGAATGAACTCAACGTTGGACCCGCATCCCACTAAAAACAGAACCCCCGCACAGACACAAATTGCTCTGGATAGTCTGCTCAATTTCTTTTTCCTTTCCCCTGGTTTTCACCTTTTCCCCGTCAACATTCTTCGGGTCAATGATCGGCAAACCAATTAGAGACCTTGATCAAAAATGTCTGAAGTGGGCGAAAACCCCAATTAATAGGCGATTTTGTTTGACAGGGGACGTCTCGGGGTGTTTTTGTTTTTACAAATAGAGACGGTTTCCAGCCTCTAGAGCTGGTTTCCTGAAGATTCATCCTCGAAAAAGGAGTGCAGAATGGCTCGCAAAAAAGCGACCAAAAAGGCCAGTCGTAAGGGACCGGTCGAATTGATTATCTCGAAGGCTCGTACCAAAAACTCCGTGAAGAAGTGCAACGTTTCCGGTGACTTTTATGGTGCCCTCGATAAAAGAGTTCGCGAGATGCTGAAAGAAGCAGAAACTCGCGCCATCGCTAACAAGCGTAAGACCCTTAAGCCACAAGATCTCTAGAAGATCTGGCTCTTTTAAAAAGAGTTTTGGTTAGCAAGCGACACCTTCGGGTGTCGCTTGTTGTTTGTGGGTTACGGGGATAGGATTAGTGGGCGCCACATTAGTTAGACAGATTATCTTGTACGTTGCTTTGTAACGGGAGGCCTTATGAAACTCTTTAAACTTGGAATTGCTCTTATTGTTTGTGCAACGCTTGTTCCCGCAGCAGCTCACGCTCAATTCGATTTTGTAGGTGACGCAACGCCATTAAACGGCGACGTTATCAACACCACCATTTCGACACAGGTTACATTCGAATTCTCCGTGTTTGACGATGGTCGAACCAACAACTCCGACACAGAACGAACCGAAGGTATTGGTGCCATTCTGAAGTGGAAGGACAGCGCTACCGACGGTCCATATACCGAAGTTCCTATGGTGTGGAATCGCAAAGGCGGACCCTTTGGACCAAGTAACGACATCTTTCAGCTCCAGGTGCCCCTAGCCACCTTTGCCGGCATTCAGGAAGTGGAGTGGACCGCATGTGCCGTTGATTCCGCATCGGCAAACCTCACTCAAGAGATTTCGACCGACGCCGACGGTAATGCTCCCCCGCTGACCTTCACCTTTTCTGAAATCCAGCTCACGGATGTCACCGTCACCTTCCAGCTGTGTACAAACGGAATCGACTCCATGCTCACCAAATTCGACAACGGAGTTCCCATTCCTTTTGACATCACCCAAGACATTTGTATTGCCGGAAACACTGCCGAGCTCGACAACTTTGGTAACAACGGACCGGTATTAGTTCAAAGTATGGAGAACACCGACTACTTTACGGTTTCCGTTCTCTTTCCAGCCGGGGGGCCGGAAACCGTCAGCTACAAGTATCGTGTAAACGGATGTGACTTGTTTGAGTTGGAGGGACTCGGGAATGACCGAACGTTTACCCTCGACTACACCACAGCCAATGTAACTTTGGATCTGGATCTTCTCGATGATGTCGACACCGACCCCACCTCGTCGACGTGCTCGGGTACCCCGGTGGAGACAAAGACATGGTCTTCAATCAAATCTCTGTTCGGGAATTAGAACCCTAGGTTACCGCCGGCTATTCGCTTTGAGAAGCGTCGCTCACGTTTGGGTGGGCGACGCTTCCTTCGGCATAGGTTTCGATCCAAGCCGCCGCCCCCGGACAATGAGCTTCGAAGATGGCCTTCACCTCGCTCGCCGTCACCCACTCGTGAGTTTCATTGAAGTTGTGGGTTTGAAAAAGATCCCTTAGAGCCGCATCAAACGCCCCCTCGCCAGACTGCTCCGCCATGTACTGATCTAGAGCCTGGGCAATCAAGAAGCCTTTGCTGTAGACCACTTGATAGGTCTCCGCCCGATTGAACTTGCCTGCGGCTATAGCAAGAGAAACCGAAGCGTACTCATGCTCTTTGACCTGCTTTCGCTTGCTCTCCACGATCTCATTAAAACGCGCAGGCTTCATCACCGAAGCTTCAACCATAAGCTCATGAGCCAGGTATTCCGTCACCCCTTCAATGAGCCAGATTAGCTCTGGAGAGTTATTGAAGGGGGGTTTGGGTTTCGGAACAATCGCTCCTCCCAAGTAGAAATGGAGACACTCATGAGCGGCCAACAAGGTGATTTGCTCAAGGTCTTGGTAGCGGTCCGCAGTTGCCAAGCAGAAGAAAGAGTTGTTTTCGCTGACACCCATCATGCGGCTCTTGCGATCCGTCATGGGCATGGTCCGGTAGAGGGCCATGACTTCCAAGAATTTTGAGTTGGGTGCAGCACCAAAAAGCTCAACGCTCTCGCGAATCACCGGCAACAACCGGTTGGCCACATTCAAACCGCGGGCAGCCCCTCGATCCTCGGTAAGAACTGTAACCCCACAATGGGCCGATTCAAGCCTAGACTCTTTGAACTTCCCGGCAACCAAACCGCCGCTCCAAAGTTCGTGAACGGATTGAGGTGTGAATTGAGATCCGTCTCCCTGCCAACTCGTCCACACCGGCCAGGATTTGGGCGCATCGATTCGAACCCGAATGGTGCACGGAAGGTAGTCGCTCAGCTCCAAGGGAACGAGAAACGTGGAGTAGCCTAGAGCCACAGCCCGGCGATCGGAAACAAAGGTAGCTTCGGGGGAAAGATAGGGGTCGTAGGACTCCACCCGATAGGTGATGGAATAGGTTTTGGGGGCTCGCTTCGCGAAGCGCCAGAGAGTCCTATCTTGGCGTGATTCACGCTCAAGGGCGTAGCCGGGATCGGTTGAGGC